>JAEXPO010000050.1 GCA_023446675.1 Bacillota bacterium
ATTCAGGGGGATAAGGGCTGCCTTTATCAGGCTTCTGCAACCAATGTCTGCCAGGGTTTTCAATTATTGCTTAACGGCAAAGAGGAAGCCTTTATCAATGTCAATAATTATGAACACCGCATGGTCAACGAATTTATTGAATTTAGTGACGCCATTGAAAGCAAGGATTTAAAAAAGTGCTATAACATGCTGGAACACAGCCTTACTGTGTGTGAAATTCAAACTATTGCCCGGAATAAAAGCGGGCTGGTTTTTCCTGCGGACGGGACAGAATGAATCCGGTTGTACCGGCACTGTAAAAAGGTCTTTTTAATTCATGAGTCTTCTGTTGCGTTTCTCTACTTTAATTATATCATTTTAAAATAATTAAATATAGACTTATTATTTGCCCGCCGTACGCTTATAATGAACAAACCGAAGCCTTTGCAGCCAGTTGTGCTTCGGTTTGTTTACATGCCTTTTGCCTTTTTTGGCGGAGGAAAATTGGAGGAGGAGCGCCAATGATTACGGATAAGGAGACCTGGGACTTTGAAAACGCTTATTTGGACAGGGTTGTAAAAGAGATTAAGCTGCAACTGGGCCTTGGTAAAAATGCTGCCGTTAATTACAGAGACGAAGCCTTAAAAATCCAAAAGGAAATGTGGGAGGACGTTAAATGTACCTCCACCAGTCTTTCTGATCTGGAGGATGCCGCACAAATTTGGCAATATCAATCGGCAATAGCCAGCCAGGCCAGAAACTATAAAGTATCCCACGATAAGGTTGCCAAGCTTGAAAGAATGTATCCCTCGCCTTATTTCGGAAGAATCGACTTTTTAGAAAAGGGTGAAAGCCATTCCTCCAAAATTTATATTGGCATCTATAACCTGAGTCTTGAGGACTCTCTGGAAATACTTGTTTACGATTGGAGAGCACCCATATCCGGCATGTTCTACGACCATGAGACAGGTCCTTGCAGCTATAATTGCCCCGCAGGTACTATAAAAGGGGAAATGCTCCTGAAACGGCAGTACAAAATTGAAAATGGCCGCATTGAGTACCTGTTTGACAGCAGCTTAAGCATTAACGATGAAATGCTTCGTGAAATACTGGGAAAAAGCACGGATACCCGAATGAAAACCATCGTCACCAGTATCCAAAGAGAGCAAAATACCGTTATACGAAACAGCGAGGACAGAATACTGATTGTGGAAGGCCCTGCCGGAAGCGGAAAAACCTCCATTGCTCTTCACCGTGCAGCCTACCTTCTGTATAAATACCGAAACAAAATCAAGTCGGAGAACATATTGATTTTTTCGCCCAACCATGTGTTCGAAGACTATATTTCCAGCGTTTTGCCGGAGCTGGGAGAAGAAAACATTCAAAGGAGCACCTTTGCCGACTTCTTTAGTACCACTGTTAAAACGGGGCTCATTATTGAAACCATGAACCAGCAAATGGAATATGTTTTGAGTGGCCATGGGGATAAAACCCGGCTCGATTCCATCCGTTACAAGGCGTCCAGAGGATTTTCGGCGGGTTTGCAAAACTATGTCCGCTACCTTGAAAACGGTATGGGAATAGACCTTCAGGATATTGCCTATTGCGGTATAACGGTTCTGTCCGCGGAGGAAATAAGGCAGCTCATTAAGAATGACTTTAACAGGCTTCCCTATGTAAAGCGTCTGGAAAAGCTTAATCAGAGAGCTCTTTACCTTCTTGAGCAGGCGGAAGCGAAGCGCTCGGAGGAATTGTGGAAAAATGAACATTTGGAGGAAGAAGAGAAGCTTGCGGCAGACCAGAGTGCCAAAGCGGAGTATCGAAACCTTAAAAGCTTTGTGCTTGCCATGACCTCCTTTGATGTCCTTAAGGTGTATAAAAAATTCTATCAGGAGCTTGCAGCCTTTGCCCAGGCTGCCGATAACGATGAAACCGAAAAGCTTGCGGGCATTGCCGCCCATACCCTGGGTGAGCTGGATTCGGGCTTAATTAATTATGAGGATACGGCGCCCCTTCTTTATCTTAAGGCCGCGCTGGATTCCGCCGGTGATACCCGGGCCGTTAAGCATGTGATCATTGACGAAGCCCAGGACTATACGCCCCTTCAGTATGAAATCTTCAGGAAGGCCTTTGACCACTGTAATATGACCATTCTGGGAGATATAAACCAGTCCGTTAACGGTTATATGAATATCGGAGGCTTTGAAGCTATCGGAGATATTTTCAGCCAAAATGGGGCCAAAAGCCTTTCTCTAACCAAAAGCTACCGTTCCAGCAGGGAAATTGCCGACTTTTGCAGGGAGCTGCTTAAGTCGGGCGGACATACGGAGCAGCTTAACCGGCACGGCAGCAAGCCCCAAATGGTGAAGCTCGAGGAACAGGCTCTATGGGGGAGACTGGCCGAGGATATTAAGGCCTTGAAGGAAAAGAAGCATAAGCTTATCGCCGTTATCTGCAAAACAGCCCGCCAATGCGAAGCCCTGTATAAGGATCTGTCTCCTGTTGTGGAGGTTGGGCTTGTTTCCAATCGTAACGAGGCTTACCAGGGCGATGTGATGATTATCCCTTCCTATCTTGCCAAGGGGCTTGAATTTGACGCGGTTTTAGTCTGTTCCGTTGATGCCGGGGACTATCCTGGCGAAGAGGACAGAAGGCTTTTGTATACAGTATGCACCAGGGCGTTGCATGAGCTGTACCTGTACTATTTTGATAAAATATCCCCTCTGGTATCAGGGATGGATGAAAGCCTCTATACCAGACAAGGGTAAGAGTAAGGGTAAGGATAAGGGCCTGTTGCCTTGCTAAAAAGAGGGGTGGGCTTTATAAAGGTACCCTCCCGAGACATTCAGGGCTCGAGAGGGTACAAGGCACACATGTCCTGAAACAGTTGAAAGCACTTTGTGAAGCTGCTTTTTATCTGCTTAAACAGGCTAAAGAGGCTTAAAAAGGCTTAAAAAGGCTTAAAGCTGCTTTTTTACAGCGTGGAAGGCATCCTCGGCAATGTCGACGGTTTTTTTGATGTCGTCCCCCGAGAGAGCCGCGTTAATAAAATGATTGTGGTGGGAGGTAAGAAATACACCCCGCTTAACGCATTCGGCAATCCACTTTTGATGGAGCATAAGGGAATCGTCGTCGGCAAGCCTTAAATAGAACAGGGAAGGCGCGCCCGAGGCTACCAGATGAAAGCCGTTGAGGGCGGCTGCGTCGGTTAAGCCTTTAATAAGGGACTTGCCTAAATCGTCAAAAAGCCTGGGAGCGTCAAGGGCCTTAAGCTTGTTTAGGGTAGCTATACCAGCGGCAAAGGGCACCGCGCTCATCCAGTAGCTTCCCGTGTAGGTGATGCTGCTGACCACATCCTTAAGAGAATCCCTTCCGCAAAGGGCAGATACATTGTAGCCGTTTGCCAGGGCCTTGCAAAAGCAGATAAGATCGGCCTTGATGCCGAAATAGTGGTCCGAGCCCGCCAGATCCAGCCGGAAGCCTGCCCGGACGTCGTCAATGATTAAAACCACGCCGTGGTCGTCGCACAATTTGCGTACCTTGGGCCAGTAAGCGGGATCAGGAAAAATATTATCTTTAAAATTGCACTGCAAAAGTGGCTGGGCAATTATCCCCGCAATTTCCCCCTTGTACTTGTTAAAGAGCGCTTCCAGCATAGGATAATTA
>JAEXPO010000059.1 GCA_023446675.1 Bacillota bacterium
ATGATGAAAAGCGCCACAATTATTGTTGTTATGGCCCCTTTCCTTCTAATTTACCCCTTCCTGCAAAAGTACTTTGTAAAAGGGATAACCTTAGGAGCTGTTAAGGGTTGACATAAAAAAGTATAAAAGGAGAAAAAAGGATGGGAAAAAGAGTAACTCGTTCAATACTGATGGGGCTTTTGACAGTATGCATGACTGTCAGTATCGCTGCCTGCGGAAATAAGCCTTCATCCGGTTCCCCCACCCCCCAAAGCAGCGGAGGAGCAGCAACAGGAACCGCAACGCCTGAGGTAAAGGCTCCCGAGGTTGAAAAGCCCAAATCCATTACCTGGTTTGCCAATATCGGTCTTAAGGAAGAATACGGTTTCCAGGAATGGAACGATGAATTTGAGCGTCTCACCGGAATTAAAATGGAGCATCCCCATATTATCGGCAACGAATATTATCAGAAGCTGGAGCTTTCCTTCACTTCAAACACCATGCCAGACGTATTCGTAGTCGGTATCACCGACGGCAAGCTGCCCCTTTACGTGTCCCAGGGCGCGGTGCTGGATTTGACCGACAGGATTGCCAACTCCACGGTTCTGGATATTCCGGAAGCTGTGCTTGAAAGCACACGCATCAACGGTAAGCTTTACGGCGTGCCCTTTGAAGACAACAGCGGTACGGTTACCTATATCCGCAAGGACTGGCTTGACAAGGCAAACCTTTCCGTTCCCACAAACTACGATGAATTTCTCACCATGCTCAGAGCCTTTAAAAACATTCAGGACGGAGCCATTCCGTTTACTTCCCCCGGCTTGTATGCGGATCAGGCTGAAATCTACCTAAGAGAGTTTTATCAGGATGCCAGCCCTGAATTTATTCAGGACGCCAACGGGCAATGGGTGGACGGCATGCTTCAGGAAAGCATGGTAAAAGCTCTTTCCCGACTGCAAAGCGCTTATGCCGAAGGCCTTATTGACATGGAGGTTGTAACCAACAAAACCAGCACCTGCCGGGAAAAATGGTATGCCGGCAATGTGGGTGTGTTCAACTACTGGGCAGGCGACTGGAACATTAATATGGAGGACCGGGTTAAGGATAATAACCCCGATGCCGTTGTTGTTCCTATCTCCGCCATTGCTGAAACCAATTACTTAAAGAGAGTGCCCGTGGTAATGAGCATCTCCTCCCAGGCCAAGAATCCCGACGGTATTTTCAAATATTTCATCGAGTATGCCAACGACAAGGCTGAAGGCTCCGTTCTGTTCCAGCACGGTGTTGAAAACCTCCACTGGAAGCAGGAAGGCGAAAACATTGTTCACCTGGCTCCTGCGGCAGCTCCCACCGAAGTCCTTGCAAAAGCCTTTATCTCCCCTGTGGTTGGTATCGCAAAGATAACGGGCGCGAATACAGCCTACAATGTGGATGAGCGTGTTAATAACTCTCTTGGCATTCTCGATGCCGACGGCAGCCAGCTTGTGGGAAGACCCCTTTCCAAGACGCTCAGCAAGGTTAACGCGGATTTGGTGGCTTTAAGAGACAAAACCATCTCCTCAATAACCCTGGGCATTAAGAGTGTGGATGAAGGTTTAGCCGAATACAAGACTGAGGTAGAAAAGCTGGGCCTTGCCAGCATTCTTGAAGAACTGAATTCCGGAAAATAGATATCCTTTTTTCCATGAAGGAAGGTATTTATAAATTCCCTGTAAAATTTCCCATTTCATTAGATTAATTGAGTTTCAATGAATTAAGGGAGTGCCTCAGGCACTCCCTCTTTTTTGGCTCTTATACAAGATTCTTATTTTGAAAGGCTTCACTATAAATTATCAAATGATTTCAATCGCTGGAGGCCTTATCCGTTGAGCTCTCCTTGGTTTGTATCAGTACATAGGACGAACCCTGAATCAATTTTTCGGTACATTTAATTTCCATTGCGTTAAATTCGTACTTATCAACAATAACCTTTTCAGCCATCTCGCCGTATTTAACGATTTTGCTCCAGCCCTTGACGCTGGTAATAACATTGGACGCAATCATTTCGGATATATCCGGAAGCTTGCCGAGATTCTTTATGGTTACATGTTGTTCGATAAAAGCTTTTATAAACTGAGTCTGATTTTGCTTGCGGAACAGGTCTCCGTAATTATGAAAATAGCCTTTGGCGTCATAGCCCTGGCGAAACCGCAGGAAGCCTTCGGCCTGTTTGCCGGTTAAGGTCTTGGTACCCGGCTCAAGATAAACCTCAAAATCCTGGGACGGATCACTGTAGTTCATTAAAACGGGTACATTGATTTTTACGCCGCCAAAATAATCCACCAGCTTGCGAACCCCGTTAACCTTCACATAAGCATAATCATCAACCTTTATGGCAAATACTTCCTGTATTAAGTCCGAAATAAAATCCACGTAGGATTTCCCAAACCTTCCCTCGCCCTTTTTGTAGGCAATGGCATCGCCAATGGCAGGAGCTGCATTGATGCGAAAAATTCCCTTTTCCTTAAGCCAGCCCGGTTTGGCCTTTTCCAGTGCGGTTCTAACTTCGTCGCTGTAGTCCACATAAATATCTCTTGGAAGACTGACCACCTTAATATCCTTGCCTGTGGCATCAAAGCTCATAAGCATAATGGTATCAAAATTCCAGCCTGAAGGCTCTGAACCCAAAATAAGAATATTGGTACTTCCTTCTGTAACCAAATCTTCAAAATAATACTGATTATTGGTTAAATGCAGCTCTTCCTCTACCGAATCGCCGTCATTGGGTACAACCTCTTCTTCCTTTGGTGTAGCTGTAGGCGTTGGCGTAGGCTCAACGGTACTTGGCGGCTCCTCTGTATCCCCTATTAATGTTGTCAAATGAGCAAAAGCAAAGGTACTGTAAAACAAAATCACAATACTTGAAGCAAGGGCCAGCAAGATATTTTTGTGTCTGTTTCCGAAAATCCGGATCACCCCCAAAGAATCCTTTTGTATTATAAATGCACGACATGGCGCACATGCTAAGATCGGCAGAGCAATTACTTCCGCTCCTAAAAAGTGCAATCTTAGATTATAATAACACTAAATTAAACAAATTAACACAAAAGGATCTGGAGATGTTTGAGAAAAAAGGAAAGTGAGGGAGTCACAGCTAAACCTTTTCAATGATTTTTAACGGATTATGGCCCGTTGCCACGATATTGGACCCGGTAGAACCAATATTGGATATAAGAATATCTCCCGGCTTTACAGGTGCTTTAACCGAAACATCTCTTATTTTTTCCATACATGCAAAAAGGTGCTCCCGGGGTATTTCCGGAGAGGATTTTACCGCTACGGTGGGGTAAAGCCCTCCTGTAACACCCATAATGGTAGTAAGGGTTCTTGTGGGATGAAGGGCCTCCGCCCGGGCATAGGCTTCTCCTCTGCTGCATTGGAAGCCTGTTATACCTGCAATCTCATTATTGTTAAGCTTCACTTTTAGGCTGCACCCCTTGGGACAAACAATGCAGGTGTACGTTTTCTCGCTTCCCGTTTCCCTATTTATTTGATGTTCATTCATTTTCATATTCCTCCCATGACCCTGGCGGATAAGTAGGCGGCCGCTCCTTGCCCCGCCCGCTGGCCTTCCCGGGATACGGAATCGGCCAAATCATGCACCTTAACGACGTTTCCGCAGGCGAAAATACCTTTTACGGTGGTTTCCATTGTCTTTGAAACGACAGGTCCCCGGGTTGCCGGATCCAGAAGGATCCCCGCCTCCAGCGACAGCTCGTTTTCAGGAATGAGCCCAACTGAAAGTAGAAGAGTATCACAGGGAACATAGTCCTCCGTATCCGTAAGGGGTTTCTTGTTCTCGTCCACCCGGGCGATGTTCACGCCTGTTACACGGTCCTTGCCATGAATTCGGGTTACCGTATGGTTAAGAAGAAGGGGAATCTGAAAATCCTCCAGGCATTGAACAATATTCCGGGCCAAACCGCCTGAACGGGATTGTATCTCCACTACCATTTTCACCCTGGCGCCTTCCAGCGTAAGCCGACGGGCCATAATGAGCCCGATATCCCCGGAGCCCAGAATTACAATTTCCTCCCCGGGAAGATAACCCAGACGGTTGACATATTTCTGGGCCGTACCTGCCGTGTATATTCCGGCAGGGCGGGTTCCGGGAATGCCAAGGGCTCCCCGGGTACGCTCCCGGCACCCCATAGCCAGCACAACGGCCCCTGCCTTAAGGGTTACAAGCCCCTCTCTGCTGTTCATTACAGTCAGCGTACGGTCGGAAGTCAAATGAAGAACGGTGGACTCCAGCCAGTACTCAACCCCATGGGTTTCCACCTCACAGATATGCCGCCAGGCATATTCAGGTCCGGTGAGCTCCTCACCGTAATAGCTAAGCCCAAAACCGCTGTGAACACACTGCTGCAATATACCGCCGAGACAATCCTCTCTTTCAATAACAAGAACATCCTCGATGCCCCTGTCCTTTGCCGCTATGGCAGCCGCCATACCACCCGGCCCGCCGCCGATGACAACAAGGTCCTTATAAATAACAGAATTTGCATTCATATTTTCCCTTCTCTTTCCAGGCTCAGGCTTACAACCCGTTTTTGCAGCCAGTCTCAGTCTGACTGCCAGCCCGCAAATTTTTATTGGACAAAGCCCTTACCGAATGCGCCTTTTAAGTATTTCTGAATTACATCCTTTTTTGGTAATAGACTCCATAGGCTGCTTCAGCTCCCGTGAAAGAATCTCAACAATGCGGCTGCTGCAAAAGCCTCCCTGGCAGCGGCCCATTCCCGCCCGGGTCCTGCGCTTGACACCGTCAACGGTTCGAGCCCCAATGGTTCGATGAATATGCGCCGTCACTTCACCCTCCGTGATTTGCTCACAGCGGCAGACGATTCTTCCGAAGGAGGGGTTATCCTTAATAAAGCTGTTGATTTCCTCCCGGGTTTTACGCCTCAGCTCCGGAGGGCTTTTGGTAAGGGGCGAATAGGCGGGATCCGGTGTGAGGCTCAGCCCCTGGG
>JAEXPO010000083.1 GCA_023446675.1 Bacillota bacterium
GAGATACGCATCGAAATCAAAAAGGTTATTTGGCCTACCAAGCAGCAGCTCATTAACAACACCCTCATTGTTTTCGCGGCGTGCCTTTTATTAGGCGCAGTTGTCTGGATTGCCGATGCCGGTCTGGGTTTTTTGTTCGGCTTGGTTTTCGGACAGTAGGAATTGGCGGAAGGAGGGCGGGAGTTTAGTCTCCGCTTGAATATGACTGAAGAAGCCAAATGGTATGTTGTTCATACTTATTCCGGGTATGAGAACAAGGTTAAGGCCAACATAGAAAAAGTAGTCGAAAATAGAAAAATGCAGGACTTTATCATCGATGTGGTTGTTCCTATGGAGGAGCAAATTGAGATAAAGGACGGCAAAAAGAAGGCTACCCTTAAAAAGGTGTTTCCTGGCTATGTGCTGGTTAAAATGGTTATGTCCGACGACTCATGGTATGTTGTGCGCAACACAAGAGGCGTTACCGGCTTTGTCGGTCCCGGATCCAAACCCGTTCCCCTTTCAGATGACGAAGTTCGTATGATGGGTGTGGAACAGTTTGAGACTGTGGTCGACTATGAAATAGGCGACAGCGTCCGTGTTATTGAAGGACCGCTGGAAAGCTTTATTGGTACGGTTGAGGAAATCAGCCTGGATAAGAAAAAGGTTCGCGTATCCGTTTCCATGTTTGGAAGAGAGACCCCCGTCGAACTGGATTTTGTGCAAATTTTAAAACTGTAACCTTTAACTTTAAAACGGATTAATTAACCCCTAATGTATCCTTAAAACATGTGATTCTCGAGACTTTACCTCTTTCCAGCGTATAGCAGGGGGATGTAACGAATTTGAGATAAAGTCCGTCATCGTACGGGCAGGCCTGAAAGAACAGGCAAGTAAACTGGGAGGTGGATTCTAATGGCAAAGAAAGTTGCGGGCTATGTAAAATTACAGCTCAACGCAGGAAAAGCAACTCCTGCACCACCGGTAGGACCAGCCCTTGGCCAGCATGGCGTTAACATCATGGGATTCTGCAAGGAATTCAATGAAAGAACCGCAAAAGATGTTGGTTTGGTCATTCCGGTAGTTATTACGGTTTATAGTGACCGTTCGTTTACATTTATCACAAAAACTCCGCCGGCTGCGATCCTTATTAAAAAGGCATGCAAAATTGAGAGCGGATCGGCAAAACCTCAAAAGGATAAGGTTGCCAAGATTTCCAAGGAAGAAATCCGCAAAATAGCGGAGCTGAAAATGCCTGATTTAAATGCCGGAAGTGTTGAAACGGCTATGAGCATGGTAGCAGGTACCGCTAGAAGCATGGGTGTTGTCGTCGTTGACTAACCACGCCGCCCCAACTGTGGGAGGGAGAATTCCCGCTTTAAATTCACCACAAAGGAGTGAAATGTAATGAAGAGAGGCAAGAAGTATATTCAAAGCCTGAGCCTTATTGATAGAACAAAGCTTTATGAGCCAACCGAAGCATTGGATCTGGTTCAGAAGGCAGCTACTGCAAAATTTAATGAAACCGTTGAAGCCCATATCAAACTTGGCGTTGACTCTCGTCACGCAGATCAGCAGGTAAGAGGCGCTGTTGTATTACCCCACGGAACAGGTAAAACCGTTCGCGTGCTGGTATTTGCAAAGGGCGAAAAAGCAACCGAAGCTGAACAGAACGGTGCAGACTTTGTCGGCGCCGAGGATCTTGTAACAAAGATTCAAAAGGAAAACTGGTTTGATTTTGATGTGGTTGTTGCAACTCCCGATATGATGGGTCTTGTCGGCCGTCTGGGTCGTGTGCTTGGGCCCAAGGGCCTTATGCCTAACCCAAAGGCCGGTACGGTTACAATGGATATTACCAAGGCTATTGCTGATATCAAGGCCGGTAAAATCGAGTACCGTCTGGACAAAACCAACATCATTCACTGCCCCATCGGCAAGGTATCCTTCGGTACCGAGAAGCTTCGCGAGAACTTCCATACCCTTATGGATGCCGTTATTAAGGCCAAGCCTTCTGCCGCTAAGGGTCAGTATCTGAAAAGTGTAACCGTTACCTCTACCATGGGCCCTGGCATTAAGCTCAATCAGCAAAAAGTTTTGGATTAATCCAAAATGCTTGACAGCATCTGCCGGATGCTATAAAATGTTCGAGGTAGAATTTAATATCGAACCGTAGACAGCAGGAGCCTTTGGGCATAACGCACGCATCCTGCCGAGGCAATCTTGACAAAATGGTAATAAACCCTTTTGTAATCTACGGTCTATCTAAGGTCTGGATTATAAAAGGGTTTTTATTTTTTAGAATCGTTTAACAAGGAGGTGCAAAAAAAATGCCAAGTGAAAAGCTTCTTATTGAAAAGAAAGCACAGGTTGAAGAGCTGACGCAAAAGCTGAAGGAAGCAAAATCCGTAGTTCTCACAGACTACAGAGGTCTTACCGTGGAACAGGATACCGCCCTTCGCAAAGCATTGCGTGAAGCTGGTATTGATTATAGAGTAATTAAAAACTCCATAGTCAGGTTTGCAGCCAAGGACAGCTCCCTTGAAGGGATTGTGGGACTTCTTGAAGGCCCTACCGCTGTTGCCATCAGCACAACGGATCCCGTAGCTCCCTCCAAAATTCTTGTCAAATTTGAAAAGGATTTTGAAAAGCTGGAAATCAAGGGCGGCGTCGTGGAAGGCAATATAATTGACGTTAACGGCGTTAAGGAACTTGCTGCCACACCTTCCAGAGAAGAGCTTATTGGAAAGCTTCTTGGAAGCATCATGAGTCCTCTCTATGGACTTGCTATCGGCTTAAAGGCTGTTGCCGACAGTAAAGAAGCACAGGGTGAATAATTTCCCGGCTTTGTAAAATGAATTAAGGAACCTAAGGGGTTCGTCACAAAAAATATTATGGATGGAGGATATAGAAATGAGTGAGAAGATCACAAAATTTGTTGAAGAGATCAAAACATTGACCATACTTGAGCTTAAGGATCTGGTTAAGGCTATTGAAGAGGAATTTGGCGTATCCGCAGCTCCTACCGCTGTTGCTGCAGGTCCTGCAGCCGCTGCTGCTGCTCCTGTTGAAGAGCAGACCGAGTTCACCGTTGTTCTTAAGGATGCCGGTTCTGAGAAAATTAAGGTTATCAAGGTTGTTCGTGAAATCACAAGCCTTGGCCTTAAGGAAGCTAAGGACGTTACCGAAGGCGTTCCCAGCACCATCAAGGAAGGCGTTTCCAAGGATGAGGCTAACGCTATTGCCGCTAAGTTCAAGGACGTTGGCGCAACAGTTGAAATTAAATAATTTCAATGCCTTTTTGCCGGAGTTGTCCGGAGTGTGAAAAGAGAGCCTTAGGGCTCTCTTTTTTACGTCTCGGGATAAGACCAATATATAAAGTGTGTTTAAGCAGAGGGGAGGAGGGGAGAATGAGGTGTGAAGCCAACCCCCTCCTTTTTTATGAAGGGGGATGTTCAATTTGCAGTCCTTCAACATGATGCTTGCCCATAAGCTTTCTTTTTTTTCGGTTGTCCTTGGAATCAAGAACAATAGCCATGTCATAATCGTCAGGATAGAGATCTTTGCCGTCAATGAAGGGTCTGAGGCGCTTAACCGGTACGGTAAGCCGCTTTTTCATTACGATAACGCCTACTTCTCCTCTGGCATTTTCCGCCTCGCAGACTATGCCGGTTCGGTTCATAGCGGTCAGGAAGACACAATCGCCCACTTTGAAGGACGGAGGCCTTTTTTGGTTTTCCTGCTTCTTACGCAGATCTTCCCGGCGCTTTGCAGCCTCCAGTCTGGATTCCGATTCCTCATCTGCCATAGCTGAACGGGAAAATGCAAGCTGGCCTTCTCCTTGGTTCGTGCCGGCCCTGAGGTTTATGCTTGTGCCATCCCTGGAGTTTATGCCTGGGGTGCCTTTTTCTGAAGGTTCAGGTGCATCCGCCGGTACTGCAGATCCCTTTTCCTGGGAAAGGAGAGGAAGATAGGTGTGCTTTTCCTTATAGCTGATGTGATGAGCCCTTTCCAGGAGATAGGGAGGCATGCCGAGCCTTAGGGCAATGAGAAAGGCGTTGCTTTCCCCTGCCATTCCGATGCTCAGGCGGTAAAGGGGCTTTAGTGTAAGGGTGTCAAAGAGCATACTGCCGTTTTTAAAGCCGGGAGTATCTTCAGCAAAGGCTTTAATCTCGCTGAAATGTGTGGTGCATACCATAAGGCATCCCTTGGCGTACAGTGCCTCCATAATGGCAACCGCCAGACCCATGCCCTCTCTGGGATCCGTTCCTGTGCCCAGCTCATCCAAAAGGACCAGGGCACCCGGATTAGCCCGGTTTAATATACCGATGATGGTGCCGATATGGGAGGAAAAGGTGCTCAGGGATTGCTCCAGGCTTTGTCCGTCGCCGATGTCTGCCAGGACCTCTGTAAAAAGGCAGAGGGAGGAGCCCTCCAATGCGGGAATATGAAGGCCGGACTGGGCCATAAGGGCCAAAAGCCCCACGGTTTTTAAAACCACCGTTTTGCCCCCGGTATTGGGGCCGGTAATGACCAAAGCTTTATAGCCGTCTCCCAAACAAAAATCAAGAGGAACAGCCTTAGACCCCAGGAGAGGATGACGGGCTGAAATAAGATGCAGGATACCGTCATCCCTCATTTCGGGGCTGACGCCTTCCATGGTGCGGGACAGCTTGGCCTTGGCAAATAGGAAATCATAATGGGCAAGAGTTTGAAAATTAATGGTGATCTCTTTCTTATATCCTGCCGCCAGCTCCGTGAGAACCGACAGGATACGATAAACCTCCTGCTGCTCCTCCAGCCTCAAAACATCTAAATCACTTTTCAGCGCCTTAATGACGGATGGCTCAATAAACACGGTGGATCCGCTGGAGGAC
>JAEXPO010000120.1 GCA_023446675.1 Bacillota bacterium
GAACCCATCTGGGCAAATCCATAGCCCTGTCTGATTACAGCTGGGTTCTGGTACCCTTAAGCGCCCTTATCGGCTTCTTTGTTGTGTATGCCGAGCCTGCCGTCCATGTTCTCAACAAGCAGGTTGAAGAAATTACCAACGGAGCCATCGGACGCCGGATGATGATGATTGGCATCTCCATAGGCGTCAGTGCGGGCCTGATGCTTTCGGTAATCCGCGTACTTTGGGGCTTTACTATATGGTATCTTCTGCTTCCGGGTTATCTCATGGCACTGATACTCACCTTTTTTACACCGAAAATATTCACCGCAATCGCCTTTGATTCCGGCGGTGTGGCCTCCGGCACCATGACAGCCGCCTTTCTGCTACCCTTCGCAGCCGGAATATGCGAAGCGGTTGGCGGCAATAGCATGACTGATGCCTTCGGCATCATTGGCATGGTCGCCCTTATGCCGCTTATTTCCATGCAGGTGCTGGGAGTGTTTTATAATCTTAAGCTTAAGCGAAATAAAGCCCTTAGCGACGCCCTGCTGGACGATGAGGACCTGGTGGAGGAGACGGAGGAGACGGTTCGGTCGGATATCATGGAAAGCCGTGATGATACGGATTTTAATGATAATACAGTTATAAAAGAACAGTCGGACATACTTTCCGAGAAAGAGGGAAACCCATGAACAATCAAGCCTTATTATTAGTTGTTACAATTTTAAACCGAGGTCAGGGTGAACGATTGGCTTGCATTCTCTCAGATATGAATGTACACGCAAATGTGGTTTTATTAGGACATGGCACTGCAAAAAAAACAATACTTTCCTACCTGGGCCTGGGTGAGACCAAACGGGACGTCGTTCTGAGCAAGGTACCGGGACAGCTTGGAAACCGTGTCGTAGAAGAAATAACCCGGTATTTCCAATTAAGCAAGCCGGGTAAAGGAATTGTTTTTTCTGTTCCGGTCAATTTCATGGTATGTACTGTCAAGAAAGACCACACGACTAAAGTATCCCAGTATCAAGGAGGAACCGAGATGAAACCGACAACGCATAATCTTATAGTGGCCCTACTCAATCGCGGGTACGCCGACGATGTTATGGATCAGGCACGTGAAGCCGGAGCATCCGGCGGTACGGTCCTAAGAGGACACAGCGCGGGACTGAAGCAGGCGGAGAAATTCCTGGGCATCACAATCCAGCCCGAAAGGGAGGTTATTATGATATTAGCCAGGGAAGAGGATTGTCCTCCAATCATGTCCTCCATAGCGGAACATCACGGCATTGGCCATGAAGCCTGTGCGCTGGTATTTTCCCTGCCCATCAACCACATTGAAGGCTTAACCCCTCTCATAAAGCTCTAAGTACATTACTTCCACCGGCAAAAAGCCCTTCTCTTACTCCCTGGCTTATGAACAGCCCAGGTCTGTAAGGAAGGGTTTTTTAACACCATTAACACAAATCTTATGCTATACTTATTCTTATTAAGGCTACAAAAAGTTAGTGGGGAATGATGCTTGAGTAAAGGCCTTGACTGCCTGCGCTGCCGCGTAAAAATGAAATACCTGGGAAATAAAAAGCTTCAGTTGGGCCAAACAGGATGGCTTATGGGTGATCTGCCAAATCTAATGGCCGGATCCCTTGAGGTTACTATTTACATCTGCCCTTCCTGTGGCAAGCTTGAATTTTTTAGGGCTGAGGAACCGACTGAAACAGAATGCATTGCCCAGAGAAAATGTCCCAGTTGCGGCGAAACGCATGACCTGGACTATCCAAAATGTCCTTACTGCAAGCATCCTTATATCTAGAAACATATGACTTTGCCCGAACAAATATTAATGCTCTATCTAAAGGTGAAAGAAATGAAATTGATTTACAAAGGTATTTACAAGAACGCGGACCAATTGCCCAAGGGCGACCTTCCTCCCGATGCCGTTAAGTTTCGGGAGCCGAAAACACCCCTGCAGCTAAATATAGTCGCCACTTTATTCATGTTGCCGGTGGCGCTGCTTATAGGGCTTTTCATCCTTCTTTCTTATTTAATTTATGGTCAGATTCATTTTCAAAATAATAGCCTCTATTTCATAATAGGTATGGTGCTGTCTCTTGCTACGATTTTTCCCCACGAGCTGCTTCACGCCGTTTGCTTCGGTAAAAACGCCGAGGTTCAGTTGTTTGTATCAATAAAGATGCTCATGGCCTTTGTGGTATCCACCCAGCCCGTTTCCAAAAGGCGCTTTATATTTCTGTCCCTTTTGCCCAACCTGGTTTTCGGCTGGATTCCACTGCTTCTATGGGCGGTTTTGCCCTATCATGAGGTGGTCAGCAATTTGCTCTTTTCCTTTTCAGCTTTGTGCACGTTCCTTGGCGCAGGTGATTACCTCAATGTTGTCAACGGCCTTATCCAGATGCCCAAGGGCAGTATTCAGCAGATGTCGGGCTTCAATTCCTACTGGTACACGGGCTGAATCATATTTGTTCTACTTATCGGAACACACCGTCAGGGAACCTTGCCGGGTTCCCTTTTTGTACCCTAGAGCTCAGACGGCCCAATAAAAAGGCAAATTCATTTTACTTTATTTGAATCCACTGATAAGATTAAATATCAGGAGATGATTAAATGACATTTATAAAAAAGAACGGGATGGGCCTGGCTCTGTGTCTTGCTTTGGCTCTTCCGGCATGGTTTGCGGTAAAACTCAACCGCAGCCTTGAAATTATCGGCGCCCCTGTTATAGCCATTCTTGCCGGCATGGTGCTTGCCATGATAATAAAGGATAAAGGACCCTTTAAAAGCGGTATTGCCTTTGTATCAAAAAAAATTCTTCAATGCGCTGTGGTGCTGCTTGGCTTTGGCTTAAACCTGTCCACCCTGGGGAAGGTGGGGCTGGCATCCCTGCCCATTATCCTGTCCACCATTACCACCGCACTCCTTCTAGCCTTTCTTCTTTGCAGACTATTAAACATTCCGTCAAAAATAGCAACCCTTATTGGTGTGGGTTCCTCTATTTGCGGCGGCTCGGCCATTGCCGCAGCCGCTCCGGTTATTGATGCGGATGATAACGAAATTGCCCAGTCCGTTTCCGTTATCTTTCTTTTCAATGTAATAGCAGCCCTTGTTTTTCCCACCCTGGGCGGACTTCTGGGCCTGACAAATGAGGGCTTTGGCCTGTTTGCGGGAACAGCGGTCAACGACACCTCCTCGGTAACCGCAGCAGCCTCTACCTGGGATACTCTTCATGGCACCAACGGCGCCGTTTTGGAATATGCCACCATTGTGAAGCTCACCCGCACCCTGGCCATTATCCCAATCACCCTTGTGCTGGCCTTTATGCGCATGAAAAGGGAAGCCGCAGAAAAAAACTCCTCCGGAACCCGGATCAAGCTTCGTTCCGTTTTCCCCATGTTTATTCTTTATTTTGTTCTGGCTTCACTTATAACCACGCTTTTAACCGGATTCCTTCCGGAGAACGCCCTCCTGGCAGCTAATACGGCATTCAGCTTTTTTAAGCAAATGAGTAAATTTCTCATTGTTATGGCCATGGGAGCCATTGGCCTTAATACAGATTTAGTAAAAATTATAAAATCTGGTGGTAAGCCTATTTTGCTGGGCTTTTGCTGCTGGACGGCTATAGCCTGTGTCAGCCTATTACTCCAGCAGGTTCTGGGTATTTGGTAAACCTTATCTAGTGCCGGTTATACTTAAGCGATTGTACACTTTCAGTAATGGAGCATTATAATGGAGAGTCCGACAACGGTAAAGCCTTCCCCTGTATTGCAGCAAGCGGAGGGCTCCTTTGCCGGAATGGCTTGCTGGTTCCCAGGAATAAAGCTAGAATAAGTGTATGTAATAAAATGGAGGAGGCAGTCTTGATGCTCATAGAAAGCCGACCGGATCTTAAAAATACACTTGATGGGAAGACGGTCCTTATTACCGGTGCTGGGGGAGGAATCGGTTTTGAGGCTGCAAAGGAATAAGCTTTTCCCCTCAAAGCCCGCCGAATTCTACAGTGTGGATCTGGCAGATGCTGCCTCCGTTAACACCCTGTGCGATTATGTTCTTGAAAAACACGGCTGCCCGGACATACTATTTAACAATGCGGCTTTTGTCCGTTTGGGGGCTGTCCATAACGTCGAGCCTTCCGACTGGGAAAGAAGCTATCAGGTTAACTTCCGAGCGCCCCTGCTTATTGCCCATCGTTTTCTTAATACCATGCTAAGCCGCCATTCCGGAGTAGTTGTTTTCGTCTCCTCCTCCGGTGCTTCCCCTTATATGGGTGCCTATGAGGTTTTTAAAACCACCCAGGTTGAGCTCAGCAATACCCTTGCTATGGAGCTGGAGGGCACAGGGGTTTATTCCTATACCATCGGCCCCGGCCTTGTAAAAACAGAAACTGCCATGAAAGCTATTGAAATCGTAGCAGCCAGCATGAATATGGGAGTGGACGACTTTTATAATATGAACGGACGCCACATACTGAACGCGGATATCGGACATTAATACCTTAATTTCCCAATGAATCATCGGGACCTCTGGTCTCTAATATGCTGCAATACCCGGGTTGTAAGCTTCTCAACATCCCCCGGGGTTATTTTGTAGGCGGAGGTGTCTTTGCGTTGAGGCTGGGCCTGGGATGTCATAAGCCCGGTCACCGGCAGTTCAAGTACGCTTATCCTATTGTTTTTTGTTCTTTTTTTAAGATCACCGGCAAGCTTGGTGTTGGATCCGTCCGCACCTCCGCTTACCGTAAAAAAGAGGATGTGTTTTGAAGGGTAATCCTTAAGCATCTTAAGATATGCCCTGAGGGGGGCTGCCACACACCCCATCCAGACCGGCGCAAAGAAAATAATTTCATCATAAGGTTTTAAAGCATCCGGAGCAGGGCTCACCTGTGGGGTTCTGCCCGTTAATGCATCCAATGCAAAAGTTCCTATGTTTCGGGCCTTTGGCTCCGAAATGCGGATATGCTTTACGCAAAGGGCTTTGGCCACATTCTCACCCAGCTTTTCATTGTTGCCCGTATAAGAATAGGATACAATCACTGTCTCCATAATAATCCTCCTTAAATTTGTACTTTTCCGTGGTGCATTCATTTTTCCGGGGCCTTAAGCAATGCATTTTCCAATGCCTTTAGATGAGTCTTGGAGGTAAGCGTTGCGCCGCTTATGGCATCTACCTGAAGAGATTGAGCCTTCACGGCACTTTCAAATAAATTCTTTACGCTCAGGCCCTGCGTTAAAATTAAAGGAACACCCTCCTTATCCACGGCTCCCTTTATTAGCTTTATTTCCGTAATTTTTCCCGAAGCGATTGTAACTTGAAGAAGCACATCCCTTGAATGGTCCTTCTCACCCACATATTCACCCGCATAGGTACCATCCTTTAAAATGTGAAAATCAATTGTCCCGATGACGAGATTTTTAACCTCCCGTCGTCCCGGTTCGCTTGCAGCAAGCGCCACAGCCATAGTCAAAACAGCCAGGCCTAATAGAATTAAGAGTACTTTCCCTGCTTTTTTTAATTTACCCATAGCCTGAACTCCTTCCCAAACCGGCGATTTTGTTATTCGCTTAATCCCTTCACAACCACTTCCGTCATACATTCCAACAGCTCGGGGAAGTTTTTCAGACCCAGCTCTTCCTTATGCGTATCCACGTTTATGATGGCTGCGAAAAGCATCATGATCATCCTGCTGCTTATATCCTTTCGCATTTTCCCTTCTGCCTGCCATTGAACAATAAGCTCATGAAAGCTGTCGTATAAAAAATCCACTGCCTGTATCCCGTTTTCCTCCCGGTAGATTCTCTCTATTTTGTCGAAAACACTCCTGTTGTACCATTCCTTAAGTATAGGGTTGGTATTCATACCGTCAAGATTCATGCCCACCATTTGCCTTATAACTTGAAGAGGGCTTTGGCTTAAGTCCAGGGACTTAAGGCAGGTCATTTTGAGCTTTCGGTTTTCCTCCAGATAGATTTCCATAAAGAGCTTTTCCTTTGAGGAGTAGTAGTTATAAAAGGACCCCACCGCCATACCAACCTTTTTGGTGATCTCCGAGATATTTGTATCTTTAAAGCCTTTTGTACTGAACAGCTCTCTTGCTGCTTGATAAATAAGTACCTTTTTATCTTCCATGCATTGCCTCACTCATAACCATGTGAATGAATATTTTTTAATTCATTCATATTATATGAGACTTAAAAATAATTGTCAATAAGGTGTTAACCACCTCTTCCTTTCACCTTTCATTCAACCTTTCAAGTATACAAACCAATGTCTCTATTAATAATCAAAAAAACTACAGAAAAAAACTTTTTGAACCTCCGTGACAAAAGCTCCGTCTTAAGTGTATTAGAGGTGAAAGCTTTCAAGCACACTAACGAGGTGGTTAAGTGGAACAGTCCGAATTTCTCGCTGCTGCGGAAAAGTATAAGGATATGCTATTCCGCATCGCGCTGAATTATTTCGGTAATACATATGATGCCGATGACATGGTACAGGATGTCCTGGTAAAGCTCTACATCAACCGGAAGCCCTTTGAAAGTGAGGAGCATCTGCGGGCGTGGCTTATCAGGGTAACTGTCAACACCTGCAAAAATACCTTACGTATGCCCTGGAGAAAAAAACAGGTCGCATTGGAGGAGCTGTCTGCTACCCTTTCGTTTGAACAACCGGAGCAGAGCGAATTGTTTCAGTCTGTTATGAGCTTGCCTGAAAAACACCGTATGGTTTTATACCTCTTCTATTATGAGGATTTAACCGTTAAACAAATAGCCGGTGTTTTGAAGCTTAGCGAAACGGCTGTTACTACCCGCCTCAACCGCTCCAGAAATTTATTGAAAAAAAATCTGACGGAGGTATGGAAGGATGAATAACAAAGAACGATATAAAGCCGTGTTTTCACAGGTCCATACAAACGTAAACGTCGAAATGGAGGTTATTGGAAAGATGAAAAATACATATCGGGTAAAAAAACGTCTGGCGGTGCTCGTTGCAGCGATTACTCTTTTGCTGGCTTTTTCCGTGACGGCCTACGCCATGAATATTTTCGGGCTTAAGGATCTTATGTTAAACGACAGCGCCAATGACATATATCATCTCCCCACCCTTAATCCGGGGGAAGAAGGTTACATTGACATGGCTACCCCCACCCCTCCTCCTATGCAGTTAATTTCTCTTCAAGGCTACTCCGACAGTACGGAATACCAGGCTGTGGCCGAGTGGGCCGAGTTTCTGTCCGGCTACGATAAGGACGGCGCTATCCTGAAAAAAATAGGCAACGGACCTACGGGACTTGATGAAAAGTACAATCAATATCTGGTATATTCTCAGGAGATGGCCGATAAGCTGGAAGAGATTATTGCCAAATACAAGCTCTCCCTCCACACCACCCTTGACATTATGGAGAGCCCTGAGGCATTTTTTGAAAGAGTCGGGGCCGGCCAATTTCTGAGCTCCGCTCATATTTCCCCCAGTGCTTACATATACGAAGATGGCACCTTCCACATTGACGGCATGGCCATAATAAACGATATCCCTATTAATTACCAGATGATGAACTGCGTCAAGGGAAGCTTCACGGATGTGCTGTTAAATATCAACGATGCATCCCAGTATACCGAATGGACCTACCAAACCGCTTCCGGAATTACTGTCAGTCTTTCCCTCGGGCCTGATAAAGCCCTGGTTATAGCGGATCTTGGTTCCTCCTTCCTGACCGTTAATATCCTTTCCGGCAGACAAGAGGGTATTGCCCTCCTCTGGGCAGAGGATGTGGAAGCTTTCGCCAATACCATTGATTTTGCCGCACTAAAGTAACCTGTCCTCCGGAACGACATCACGCAAGGCTAAAAGGGCAGGCCTTTTATAGATAGATAAACCGAAAAGGAGCTTTACCGAAAAACGGTGGGGCTCTTTTCAATTGGCCTTGTAAGGCGGCAGGTCCTGTGATAGTATTCGGTTAGGCTGTTTTACCGTATTCGCTTAAGACACATTCTAATCCCGGGAGCTTAAATAATATGAAACGCTTTCTACGCCATTTTGCTATCGGACTTCCCCTCTTTTTGGCGCTTCTGGCCTTCCTTTTTTTCACTTTTGGAATTAAGCGGCCTACCCGCATACAGGATTATTTAAACACTGCCTATAATCGGTGGAACCGTATTGAGCTTACCGGCAATGTCCTTTCAAGCGACGGTTCCGATTATTATCTTCTTACCAAAAAGGGCACAGGTTCAAATATTTTACTGTATTTTTCCGGGGGCGGAGCCAACTGGAACGCCGAAACCGCAGCTTCTCCCATGACCCTCTCCAATATCCTTAACGGTAAGGGCCGGTATTTTTCAAGCATTCCGTTTTACAAGCTGAACCTTATGGGTGGTATCCTGGATGAAAACAACCCTGAAAATCCCTTTAACGACTGGACGATTGTGTATATACCCTATTCCACGGGGGATTTTCATATCGGCAATTCCCGCCTGACTTACGAAAAAGCCAACGGCAAGACCTTTGAGGTTATTCATAACGGACAGAACAATGTGAGAGCGTCACTGGAGTGGGTTACTCAAAATCTAGTCGCACCCGAAAAGCTTTTTATTGCCGGAGAAAGCGCCGGAGGTTTTGGCGCCGCCTTTTGGGCTCCAACAATCGCAGCTCTTTATCCCGATTCACGGATTTACCTTTACACCGACAGCTCCTGCCTTGTGTCGAATCAATGGCCCTCCATTATTGATAACGTTTGGAAGGCTGATTTTGAAACTACCTTCGGCTATAAGCCGGAAGCGGATTTAGTGGCATCGGCTCTAAGCTATGCCGCAAAGGCTATACCCGACATTACCCTATTGCAGTCCAACACTCTCTTCGACGGGCTTCTTGCAGGCTATCAGAAGCTTCTTAATACCCCGGCCGAAGGAAGCCTGGAAAACGCGGATCTGGAAAAATGGAAAAGCACCATGACAGCTTCCATGAGGAGCTTAAGTGAAGCCCTCCCCTCCTACAGCTTTTACCTTACCGATGACGGGCTTAACCCATCCTCGGGCTCCACAGCCCATACTCTAAGCTGCGCCTCTACCTTTTACGAAATAAAGGAGGAGGGTATAACCCTGTCTCAATGGCTAAAGGAGCTGGTTATTGAAAACAAAGCCTATTCGGTGGGGCTGGAGCTTCTGAACAGGTAAAGCCTATAGGCTGCTAAAAGAGGCTCAGCTGCTCGGAAGTATCGTCGGGACGGCTCTGAAAGGCTTCACGGCTGCAATAAAAAGTGACAGGACAACTTTTTACCTCAGCCTGCGCTTATAAGCGCACTCTTTTCCGGCACGCAAGTTACGGCCCTTTATGACAAGGCATACAGGAGGTGTTTTATATAAAACAGTATCAACCCATCTCACCCCGGCTGCATTTCCAAGCTTATTTACAAAAATGCAGGAATTATTTATAAGTAAAAACGGTATAACAGGGTAAGGTCAACTTGACAATAAAAAGAGAAAAGCATACACTATTTATGTAAGGTTAACATACCATCACTTACTCTAAGGAGATGATAGTCCATTGAAAAACAGGCTTAAAGCTTTGCGTGAAAAGGTGGGACTTTCCCAGGAAAAGCTGGGGGAGCTTGTGGGTACCTCAAGACAGGCCATTCATGCCATTGAAAGCGGCAAGTTTGAGCCCTCCATATGGCTGGCCTACTCCCTTTCAAGGATTTTTGACTGTACCATTGAGGATATTTTTTTATTTGAGGAAAGTGAAATGAAATCAAGAGCAGAGAGAAGCAGAGGAGTAAGCTATGGCACTTAGAAACATTGTTCAGGTTGAGGACCCTATTTTAAGAAAGAAATGCAAGCCCGTGGAAAAGGTGGACGATAAAATCCGGGACCTTCTGTCCGATATGGCCGAAACCATGTACCACGCTCCTGGAAGAGGCCTGGCAGCCTGCCAGGTAGGTATTCTTCGCAGACTGGTGGTTATTGATATGGGTCAGGGTGACGGCCTTATAAAGCTTGTGAATCCCAGAATCACCCACGCCGAAGGCGAGCAGGAGGTTATTGAAGGCTGTTTGAGTATCCCCGGCAAGGCGGGTTGGCTTTTAAGGCCCTTTGAGGTTACGGTGGAAGCCCTGGACGAAAACGGAAATCCCATTACGCTTACCGGCACCGGTGATCTTGCCAAATGCTTCTGCCATGAGCTGGATCACCTTGACGGCGTTCTCTATTCCGACAAGGTGATCCGCTGGGAAGAATAAACGGCCTTTACAGGTTTAAAGCTTCCTTTTCCGGCTTTCAGGCCTGGGTTAAGGCATGCTTAACCCAATATGCTTTTGTAAAGCCTGTAGCCTCCTGAAAGATTTGCGCAGTCAAATCCGTTCTGGGACAGAATGCGGCAGGCCAGATAACCCCGCAGCCCCACCTGACAGATTACATAAACAGGCTTTTCCTTATCCAGTACGGAAAGCCTGGCCCGAAGATCATCCAGGGGGATGTTGAAAAAACCGTCCAAATGTCCCCTTTTAAATTCGGTTGGGGTTCGTATATCAAGGAGCTGTACGCTTCCGTCCCGGGGGAGTGCGTCAACCTCGTGCCAATGGAATACCTTTACCCTCTCCTCCAGGATGTTTTCCGCCGTATAGCCG
>JAEXPO010000192.1 GCA_023446675.1 Bacillota bacterium
GAGTTACCCTGGGATATTGCCATCGACTACTTTTTGGATGGTAAGGAAACAAAGGCGGAGGACCTGGGCGGAAAAAGCGGCGCACTGAAAATAAATATCCGTATAAAGGAAAACGAAAAAATCAGCGGCGCCTTCTTTGAAAACTTTGCTCTTCAGGTAGGGCTTCAGCTGGATACCAAGCTTTGTGAAAATATTCAGGCAGAAAACGCCACAATTGCCGAAGCTGGAAGAAAAAAGCAAATCACCTACACCGTATTGCCCGGTCAGGGCGCTGACTATACCGTGACCTCAGATGTCCGTGATTTTGAAATGGATGCTATAACCATTAACGGTATTAAGCTTAATCTGGGTATGACCATAGACGACAATACCTTTACAGAGCAGATTGACGAGCTGACAGATGCCATTAAAGCCCTTGACGAGGGGGCAGGAGAGCTGCTTACCGGCGTTAGCCGCCTGTCCGACGGCATGAAGCAATACAATGAGGGCCTGAAGACTTTTGCAAAAGGGCTTTCCGAGCTTGAAAGCGGAGTTTTAAGACTAAGCGGAGGAGCAGGTGCGCTTAAGGAGGGCCTGGCAGCTTTAACAAAGAACAATGCAGCCTTAATTGACGGTGCCCGGGCAATACAAAAGGCTGCCTTCGACAGCGTAAATGCTCAGCTGGCTGCCATGAACATGGGACTGCCTGTGCTGACACCGGAGAATTACAGCGCTGTCCTGGCATCCATTCCTGATCTTGAGGCCGTCAAGGTACAGCTGGACGGCGCGGTTCAGTTTACCGCCGGACTTAAGGGCTATGTGGAGGGTGTGGCTCAGCTGGAGGCAGGCGCTGAAAATCTGGCGGCTGGAACCGCGCAGTTAAGCGCTTCCATTTCAAAAATTCCGGGAGCTGCCAACAGCCTCTATAAGGCAAGTGTTGAGCTGAACTCCGCGTTAGACCAGCTTAAGGACGGACTTAGCGCATATAAGGACGGCACAGGGGAACTGAGAAGCGGAACAGCGGATATGAAAGGTGAAATAAGCCGCCAAATAGATGACATTATGAGCGAAATCTCCGGAACCGGTGAAGAAGTCACCTCCTTCGTCTCCATGAAGAATACCAATATATCCTCCGTACAGTTTATAATAAAAACTGAAGCAATTACCGTTCCGGAGGAAGGGGATACAGTGATTCAAACCGCGGCTGAATTGGGTTTCTGGCAGAAGCTATTAAAGCTTTTCGGCTTGTACAGGGAATCCTGATCACTTTAAGGCTTCTTGTAAAAGTAAAAGATTATCATAAAAGGCTTATTGTAGCACCCTTCGGCTCCGAAGAGGTGAAGAGCGGATCATTGGCAGTTACAATGCGCTGAATAAGGCTGGACTGAATAAAGATGGGGGTATTTCCGTCACAGTCGGATACTACCAAAACACCCAGCTCGTTTTTATATACCTGTCCCGAGGCTTGGACTAGGGTACCTGTTTGCAGGGCCGTTTCCGTGCCCAAGGGCAGGTATTCTTTTATAGCCATGAGAACATCCATTTCACAGCCCGCAGGAAAGGGGGATGGGGGTAGAAGGTAGGTAATGGCAGGGTTGTAAACCGTACCGCTGCCTGTAAACACGGCCGTAATGTGGGTGATGGGAACAGCCTCCTTCTGGTTGCCGGTATTCAGAAGGACAAAAAGCCCGCCGCCGCTTGCAAAGGGAGGGCTGAAAATTTCCAGAGGCTTGCCTGATACGGAATACATATTTTGATTGTAAACAGTCATAAGACTGTCCGGATAATAGATAATGAGCTGTTCAATAATATGGGTCATTTGGGCTGTTCCAAAGCAGTTGCCTGTCATCGAAGGGGGAGCGGTTTCCGCGTCCAGCGAGTAGATATTCATGGCAGCCTTAGGCGTACCCAGAGACGAATAAAAAACCGGCCCGCTGCTGGTATTAACAAGAGTGAGGACAAAAGGCACATGGGTAACTTCAAACAAACCAAAACCGTTAAGCTGTCCGGTTTTTACGGATGAAGCGGAGGAATAGGCCTTGGTTCCCTGCTCCATGAGAGCAAAGGAGATACCGCTGTTGGATGCGGCAGACTGGGAGGAGATCCACCAGCTGACACTATAGCTTCCCGGTGAACTAAATGTAATTTCGCCGGTGGCTGGATTGTATAAGATACCTCCATTTTGAAATTTAACCTTGTCAAATAAAACCGGCTGATCAGGGGAGAGACTTCCGTTATTTACCAACTCGATGTTTAACGCCATGATCGCCATTGTTATATCTTCCTCTTTCTTTTGTCCGCTTAACAGGTTGTTTGTAGCTTTAGGGACATACAGTCTGTCTTATATAGTCTATGTCTTTTTCCAGTTTTGGTGATAATGTACGTCCAAATTACAAACGTCAGAGGCAATATAAGTAACGCTTGTACTCGGTTCCTTTTTGTGGTAGAAACAAAGTGACAAAGAAATAACGCGAAAATCCGGCCTGTTTACAGGGCCTTCAGGGAGATAACCATGAAAAAGAACATTCTTATAGTGGACGATGACAAGGACCTTTCCTTTATAATAGGAGAAATGCTGGAAAGCTACGGTTATGCTGTTGCCTGTGCAAAGGACAGGGAGGAAGCCTTTTCACTTTTGACCAATAAAAGCTATCACCTTATCCTCCTGGACATAAATCTTCCCGATACCACCGGTTTTGAAATTTGTGCAGAGCTTCGCCTTGTTTCTACGGTGCCCATTCTTTTTGCCAGTGCCAGGACAAGTGAAAAGGATCGTATTACGGGACTGGATATTGGCGGCGACGACTATCTTGCCAAGCCCTATTCCTTAAAGGAGCTTCTTTCAAGGGTGAATGCACTCATGCGGCGGACTTACGGTTTTTCGGAAAGGGAAAAGGAAGTGAGCTTTGGAGCCATAACGGTAAACCCGGGAGCCAGAACGGTAATGAAGAACGGAGCAAGCCTCTCCCTTTCTCTCAGGGAATTTGATCTTCTGGCCTATTTGTGTAAAAAACCCAATATTGCCATATCGAAAGATGAGCTCATATCCGAGGTTTGGGGGCCCTTCAGTGAGGTTGAACCCTCAACCCTTACCGTTCATATACGCTGGCTCAGAGAAAAGCTGGAGGCGGATCCGGCAACACCCCGGTTTATAAAGACGGTGAGAGGTATAGGTTATCTTCTGGAGGCTGAAAATGAAAAATAGGCTGATACAGGCAACCGCCCTCTTCGCGGCGGGAATTCTCATCGTTATGGGCTGTTTTTACTTTTATATACGGAATTACGGTTCTTCTAATGAAAAAGCGGAACAGATTGTGGCACTTAATGAAATTGAGCAGCTTGTGAAAAAGGCGGTGCCCGATACCCGTGAAAAGGAGCTTTTACAGCTTCATGAAAAGGTTTCAGACCTTCAGGAACGGATACGAAGCGGTCCGTCCGGTTACAATGCGTCCGCCAATCTTACCATGCTACTGGTTACAGGAGCATTTTCACTGATATTTCTCCTTCTTCTTTTAGGCTATGTTTATTTTAATATACTAAGGCCTTTTGAAAAGATGCAGCGGTTTGCCCAGCAAATTTCAGCGGGTGACTTTGATTTACCCTTAAATTATGAACGCTCCAATTATTTCGGTGCTTTCACCTGGGCCTTTGACAATATGCGGCGTGAGATCACTAAGGCCCGTGCCTGTGAAAGGGAAGCGGTGGAAAACAACAAAACTGTCATTGCAACCCTGTCCCACGATATAAAAACGCCTATAGCCTCCATACATGCCTATGCGGAGGCGCTGGAAGCCAATTTTGGGAGTACGCCGGAAAAGCGGGCCAGATATCTGGGGGTTATTCAAAAAAAATGCCGGGAGGTTGCCGACCTTACTAACGATCTTTTTATCCACTCTCTATCAGATTTGGAAAAATTAAAGATACAGGCGGAGAAGGTTGAAATAGGAGAGCTTCTTTCAGCAGCGCTGGAGGACCTTTCCTTGCAGCAGGACAGGGTTTCCTTTGTCAGGCCGGGCTTTTCAAGCTATGTGTGGGTGGATAAAAAGCGTTTTGTACAGGTAATTGAAAATATCATCAACAATGCGGGAAAGTACGCAAATACACCTTGCAGGGTATCCGTTGAACGAGGTGAAGGGCAGGTGCGAATCCGGTTTCGTGACTACGGGAAGGGGATACCCGACGAGGACATGCCCTTTATCCTCAACAAATTTTACAGGGGCCGGAACAGTGAAAACGAGCAGGGCTCAGGTTTGGGGCTGTATATCGTCAAGTACGTCATGGACAGGCTTAAGGGGCGTATTGAGCTTAAAAATTGCGGGGATGGACTGGAGGTAATGCTGGAGCTGCCTGAGGACGTGTCTTAAGGATCTCTTAATGTAGGATAGGGTATTGTAGAAGAAACAGAATAGCATTCCGTATATCCGCTATCAACAGGAAAGGAACCTTAACATGAAGAGCAGTCTTTTATCCTCACGGGGACTATGCAAAAGCTATGCCCATAACAGCATTCAAAGCCATATTTTAAATCATATTGACCTGGAGCTTTATGAAGGCGATTTCACCATTATTATGGGTGCCTCCGGCTCAGGCAAGTCTACCTTGCTCTATACCTTAAGCGGTATGGATCGGCCCACCGCGGGTCAGGTTTTTTATAAAGGCGAAAACATCGCGGGCTACTCGGAAAACAAGCTTGCACGCCTTCGCCAGGGTGATTTCGGCTTTGTTTTTCAGCAGATGCACCTTGTCAGCAACCTCTCCTTATTTGAAAATGTCGCTGTACCCGGCTATCTCAATAAGGATGTCTCGGCTCAAGAGGTAAATAGTCGAGCCCGAGGACTTCTTGAAAGGATGGGACTGTCCCAGATGATGTCCCGGCTTCCCTCCCAGGTGTCAGGGGGAGAGCAGCAGAGAGCCGCCATTGCAAGATCCATAATAAGCCGCCCCAGGCTTCTGTTCGCCGACGAGCCTACCGGATCCCTGAATCGAAAAAACACCATTGAGGTCCTGGATTTACTTACCGACATGAACCGTGAGGGACAGAGCCTTCTCATGGTTACCCATGATTTGCGGGCTGCCTTAAGAGCTACCCGAATTCTCTACCTTGAAGACGGAAAAATAATCGGGGAGCTTCCACTTCCGGCCTACGCCGCAACAGATGAGAAAAGTCGCGAAACTCAGGTTAACGCCTGGCTTTCGTCAATGAAATGGTGAGGTGCTTATGGAAACGCTTGTACTTCTCAAAGCCAATATCCGGCATAAAAAAGGGGCCTTTAAGAGCATTGTCGTGCTGATGCTCATTATCTCCCTCTCTTTGACAGCTATCATCAGTATTAATGATAATAATGTCCGCAATCTTCAACAAGCCATTGAACAGGTGGATACGGGCGATCTTGTGGTTTTCATAAGCGGTACCTTTGCAAATGTAGACATGATGGATAAGCTCAAAAAGCATCCTGCCGTAGGTCGTATAAAGGAAAGCGATGCTTTGGTCGCACTTGATCTAACCGTTAGCGAACAGACTGCCTCCAGCCGGTGCATGCTGCTCAAGTATGACTCAAGGGATTTTAAATACCCTGTTTATAATAAATCACGAACAGGCTTTGAAGCCTCGGCCGCTGCCCTTCAAAAAGGTGAGATTTATGTGCCCTTAAGCTTCACATCCCTTTATGACTGCAGTGAAGGAAGCCTTATTACAGTAAAGACCAAAGGGAGGGAAAAGACCTTTGTCATTAAGGGTTTTATTGAAGAGCCGTTTATTGGCGCTTATTTTATCGGCATAAAGAGTCTTTTTATTGCTGATTCGGATTTTATGGAGCTTCTAAGCTATGCGGACAAGGAAACCGATGCCGTGCTCCAGCTGCTGGAATACCGTATGCTCCATCTTTTTGAGTCAGAGAATACGGACCTTTCCATCCCCCGGTTCAAAAAGCTGCTTAATAACGATACGGGGCTGCTGGATTATTCCTACGCCACCCTTTCCAAGGATGATTCCATGCACTATACCATGGTTTTCAACGATATAGGAACAGGACTGCTGTATGCCTTTGTCATTCTTTTGTTTGTTATCATTATGATTGTTATGGGCAACAGTATCAGTACGGGAATAGAAATGGATTACACCAATATCGGCGTGCTGAAGTCACAGGGCTTCACAAAAGGGAAAATACGGCAGGTGCTCACACTTCAATACCTTACGGCACAGCTTCTGGGGGCTTTTATAGGAATACTTCTGGCCATACCCCTCATAAAGGCTTTAGGCGGCATATTCCAGCCTATAACCGGCATTCTTGCCACAGCTCAGGTTTCCTTCCTTAAATGCTTTGCAATCATGGCGGCTATCCTTTTAATGGGCAGTCTGTTTGTTTTCGTAAAAACTGCCGGAGTGGGAAGGATATCACCCTTAAGAGCCCTGGCAGGCGGAAGGGAAAGTATTTATTTTGACAGCCGGCTGAATCTTTCAATGGCTAAAAGAGCTCTGGATGGGCGCATGGCCCTCCGTGAGTTTACCTCCAATAAGCGGCAATATCTCTCTCTTATTATCATTGTTGCCATACTGGTTTATTTTATGATGTCCATGACCATTCTTGCAGGCAGCATGAATCCCAGGGCTGTGGGTGAAAGCTACGGCACCATTTATTCCGACGTGTATCTTAAGCTTAACAACAGCTTTTCCATGGATAAAATACAGGTCATTGAGGAGGAAGCAGACAAAATAACGCCTGTAGCATACTCCGTTTATACGGCCGACTATTACTTCTCGGTGGATGGAAGCGAATACTATGCCTCCATGTTCAACGACCCTCTGAAAATTAAAAGTGTAACCAAGGGGAGAGCTCCTCTTTATGACAATGAAATTGTGGTAACTGAAACCCTTGCCCAGGAATTGGGAAAGCATATGGGAGATACCGTTACATTAGGCTTTAGGGGAGGAAGGGAAGAGTATATCATTTCCGGGTATTATGAAAGCATGAATGATGTGGGAAGGTGCTTTGCCCTCTCACTGGAGGCCGCCTCACGGCTATACCCTGTGGTTGCCCAGTATGGCTACCTGGATTTGAATGGCTCACAAGACAGGGAACGAGTCATAGAGAGGCTTAATTCCCAATTCGGAGATATCCTGACTGCCCAGGAATCGGAAAAAAGCAATATGGAGGATATTGTTTCGGTTTCCTTAAACGGTATTACCGTTCTGATTTATGCCATATCCATACTGTTTACACTTGTGGTGGTATCCATGGTTTGCAGCAGATCCTTTGTAAAGGAAAGACAAAATATCGGAATCTACAAAGCGATAGGCTTTACCACCAGGAGGCTTCGCCTCCAGTTTGCGCTTCGCTTCCTGTTTATTTCCGTCATAGGAGCCGTTGCAGGAAACGTCATGTGTATATTTTTTAACAATGAGATGATGAACGCTCTTTTAAAGACGATGGGAGTAACTAATTTTACTACGGAATATACTCTTTTAAATGTTCTTCTTCCTT
>JAEXPO010000193.1 GCA_023446675.1 Bacillota bacterium
ACCGAGATGTTTGCTAATTTGGGTGAAATGTATGTGACGGATCCTCGGTTTACGGCTTACTACGATAAACATGCAGAAGGTCTGACTGCCTTTTACAATGAAGCCATTCAATATTATTGCGGGACAATGAAGTAGAAAACGTTTCCTAGCCCACGCCACCGGGAACTCAAGGTGCAATAAGCCTATTTTCTTCATTTTTACAGCCTTCTTTCAGCATTCTCCAGAGACTCGGCCGTAAAGCGCATCAGCAGGCTTTCAGGCTTAAAGCCAAGGCGTTCCCATGCAAAACTCCCTTTAAGGCTTTTCCCCATAACCTCCACATCCAGGCTGTCCTGTCCGTAATAATCCATAAGCGCCCGCATGGCTTTTATACCGCATCCTTTTTTACGGGAATCGTCACAGACATAAAAATGGCGCAGGCAGACAGGGCTTATATTTTTTCGAATCAGGCCGTAACCAACAACCGAGGTGCCTTCAACAAAGAAAACAGCCTCGTAGTCCCCCGCCAAATAAGAGGCCATTCTTTTTTTCAACTGCTCCGTCGTCAAGGTACGCCCCCGACCCTCATCCTCGATAAGCTTACGGTTTAAAGCTGCAAGCCTTCCGCAATCGTCAGAGGTACATTTTTTGATATACAAAGCGGTTCATCTCCCATGGGCAAGCTCTGAATAAAGGATAAATCCCATCAAAAAAACACTATGCACAAGCACAGTGTTTTTTGATTTTTTCTGTCTTATTTTTTATTGTTTCAGCTTACGTACCAAGCCCTGCTCAATATCTTCAGCCTTAGTACGTCTATCTCTTTGCTTACAGTCTTTTTTCCAGCTCAGCCTTTTCCTTTTCAAAACCAGGCTTGCCCAGAAGAGCAAACATGTTTTTCTTATAGGCTTCCACCCCGGGCTGATCAAAAGGATTCACGCCCAGCACATAGCCGCTTACGCCGCAGGCCTTTTCAAAGAAATAAACCATGTAGCCGAACCAGTAGGGGTTCATTTCAGGGATATTAATTACCAGATTGGGTACCCCACCGTCGTTATGGGCCAGAATAGTGCCCTGCATGGCCTTTTTGTTAACAAAATCCATTTCCCGTCCGGTAAGGTAATTAAGCTTATCCAGATCGTCCTCGGTAGCTATATTCTTCAGGCTTTTGCGCGGGGTCTCCACATTGAGGACCGTTTCAAAAAGCTCACGGCGTCCGTCCTGAATATACTGGCCCATGGAGTGAAGATCAGTGGAAAAGTCCACACCTGCGGGAAAGATACCCTTCTGATCCTTGCCTTCGCTCTCACCGTAAAGCTGTTTCCACCATTCGGCAACAAAGTGAAGGGACGGCTCGTAATTGACCATGATTTCGATGGTCTTTCCCTTTCTGTAAAGGGCATTGCGAACGGCAGCGTATTTATAGCAGTCGTTTTCCGCAAAGGGCTTTTTGCTGTCCCCGTAAGCAGCCTGTGCTCCGGCAAGCATCTCATTAACATCAATGCCGGCAGCGGCAATGGGCAGCAGCCCAACTGCGGTGAGAACGGAAAAGCGCCCTCCCACGTCATCGGGAATAACAAAGGTTTGGTAGCCTTCCGAATCAGAAAGGGTTTTCAGAGCCCCTCTGGCCTTGTCCGTCGTGGCATAAATACGACCCTTTGCACCTTCCTTGCCGTATTTCTTCTCCATGTATTCCTTCAGAATACGGAATGCAATGGCAGGCTCGGTGGTGGTACCGGATTTGGAAATAACATTAACGGAAATATCCTTGCCCTCAACCAGTTCGAGAAGATCCGACAGATACGTTGAGCTGATGCTGTTTCCCGCAAAATAAATTTCAGGGCCGTTGCGTTTTGCTTTGGGCAATGTGTTGTAGAAGGTATGCCCCAGTGCTTCCAGAGCAGCTCTGGCCCCCAGATAGGAGCCGCCAATGCCCACAACGATGAGGACATCGGAATCCTCCCTGATTTTTTTTGCAGCCTTTTGAATGCGTTCATATTCTTCCCGATCGTAATTGTTTGGAAGCTCTACCCAGCCCAAAAAGTCGTTTCCGGGGCCCGTCTTATCATGAAGCATGGTATGGGCGGCATTAACCTGATTTTCAAGATAGGCGATTTCATGTTCACCGACAAAGTCCAGTGCTTTTTTATAGTCCAGTGTTAGTTTCGACATCTCCTTATCTTACCTTTCATCGTATATTTCGTTCAGCTATTTTAGAAAAGTCTTGCCAATAGCATCAATCAACAGAGTGATCCTTATTCTGCCTTATAGTCTACCATGATTTTCATCCGGCTTCAATTACGCTTGACTTATTTTTAACGTAGTCGGCTTATGGCAGTAAAGCGGAAAAAAAGCGAAAGCCCTTAATAATTCCGGACTTTCGCTTTCTTGCTTTTTAGAAACTTGGGGGATGATTACCCCTTTCCCTCTATACAGTCCAAAGGATTCCTGAATTCCGGCTTTTCGCCGTCAGGTCTTCAGCCCAGAGGATGAACCCTGTTTTCGTAGTCCACCATATCCGGATCAATTTTATATTTCTGTGCCTTGCGGTACTCGAAGAACTTGGGGGCTACCTGGGGGAACATGGCATAGGTAAGCACATCCTCGTCCTGTTCGATATACTCGGCAGCTTCCTTCCGGATCTTATCCAGCTCGGGAGGAATGAGATCGGCAGGACGGCAGGTAATGCGCTCCTCGTCGCCGATAATTTTCTTCACGATTTCCTCGGAAATGGGCGCGGGGGTTATACCGTACTCGCCCTTGACAATGCCCTTGGTTTCCTTGGGCACCATTTTGTAGCGTTCACCCACAATAACATTCATTACGGCCTGTGTTCCTACAATCTGGCTTGAAGGAGTAACCAGGGGAGGATAGCCCAGATCGGCGCGAACCCGTGGGACTTCCCTGAGTACATCCAGGTACTTGTCTTCCTTGCCTGCCTGCTTAAGCTGGGATACCAGGTTGGACAGCATGCCGCCGGGTACCTGGTAAATGAGAGCATTGACATCCACCGACATAACCTTGGTATTCAAAAGGCCGCTGGCCAGGTATTTATCCTTCAGCTTGGTGAAGTATTCGGCAATGACATTGAGCTTGTTAAGATCATAGCCCGTGTCATAAGGTGTGCCTTGAAGAGTTGCTACCAGGGGCTCGGTAGGCGGCTGGGAGGTTCCCATGGCCAGAGGGGATATGGCACAGTCCACAATGTCAACACCGGCTTCAATGGCCTTTAAATAGGTCATTGAGCCGATACCGCTGGTGTAGTGGGTATGAAGCTCAATGGGCACCTTTACGTTTTCTTTAAGGGCTTTTACAAGATTGTAAGCATCGTAGGGAGTTAAAAGTCCTGCCATGTCCTTGATGCAGATGGAGTCGGCCCCCATTTCCTCAAGGGTCTTGGCATCCTTTACAAACTGAGCCAGGCTATGGA
>JAEXPO010000309.1 GCA_023446675.1 Bacillota bacterium
TGTTCTATGCCTTAAGCTACTGGAACGATTATTATCTGGCGCTCATGTTTATAAAGAAGCAAAACCTCTATCCCTTGCAGTACTACTTATACAACATGCTGTCCAGCGTCCAGTTTCTCGCCAACCAGAGCAACCAGTCCCTGGGCTACAATATTTCGGTGCCTCTGGAAACCACACGAATGGCAACCATCTGCGTCACCATCGGACCCATCATCTGCCTCTATCCCATGGCCCAGAAATATTTTACAAAGGGCGTCGTCGTAGGCGCTGTAAAAGGATGACGGGAGCTCTGAATTAGCTGTGCAGTAACTGTCTTTTTAATTTTGCTATGAACGATAAGGTTCAAATAATATCAGGAGGAAATCTAAACATGAAAAGGTTCAAAAAAGCAATTCCCGCTCTGCTGACCCTGGCTTTGTCCGCAGGCGCCCTTGCAGGGTGCGGTCAGAGCAGTCCCGGGCAAGGCTCTGCTTCGCCCACAACAACAGCCACACCCTCTGCAGCCGCTGGAACCAACCAGCCTTCCGAGACCCCGGACACGGGGATCCGCCCCGATACGCTGGACAAGATCAAAGTGGTGCTTTTCGGTGAGGAATCTCCCAGAATGGCCGAGCTTATGAAAAATGAGTTCCAGCAGACCTTCATTGATGAAATCAATACGGAAGTTGAGCTGATGTACCTTCCCTGGACGGAAAACGGCGCCGGCCGGAAGGTGGATCTTATGATCGCCGCAGGTGAGGATTTTGATACCGCCATCATCGATCCCGCATGGGCGGCTTCCAGCGTTGCCAAGGAATACCTGCAGGATCTGTCTCCTGTCATTAACACCTGCCTTCCCGAGTGGAAGAAGGTTATGTCCGAAGAAGCCTTCAAGCCCTATACCTACGGCGATAAAATTTACGCCATACCCATCGGCAGCAAGCCCTCTGCGGGTGTGTTCAACACGGTTTGCGTCAGACAGGATATTATGGACGAGCTTGGTATGACGGATATTTCCTCTATTGAGCAGCTGGACGCTTATGTCACCAAGGCCAAGGAGAAATACCCCAATATGTATGCCACCTATGATATCGCAAGCTCCGAGTACCTGGTGCGCGGCGCCGGCGACAGGAACATAACCTCCTTTGTAACAGGGCTTTGGATTGACCAGGATACCAAGGAGCTTGTGAATTTCGCAGAGAGCCCCGAGTTCAAGTCGGTTGTTGAGCTTTACAACGACTGGTACAAGAGAGACCTTATTCCCAGGGATATTCTGACCAACACCATCACCCATCCCTTCCAGGCCGGTATGGTTTTCTATTTCAGAGGTACCTGCGGAACCACCGTTATTGAAAATGAGCCCGCTCTCAAGCAGGTTATTCCTACCGCTTATACCAGGGAATACTATCTGAACCCTGAAAAGCCCATTTACAAGAATTCCTATGAGAACACTGCCTTCCAGGTACCCGTTACCTCTGACAAGGCAGACCGGGTGGCACTCTTTGTCAATACCCTCCAGAAGAGCACGGAGCTTGTGGATATGTTTATTTACGGCGTGAAGGATAAGGATTACTCTGTGGTTAACGATAAGATTGTCGCCAATCAGAGCGACGAGCTTTTCTACCAGTGGATGATTTTCAATGTTAACCTGTCCCACTTTGACGAAAGGTTCCCTGCCGATTTCATAGACACCTACCGCAATTGGGATAAGGAAGCGATACCCAATATTACTTACGGTCTTGCCATCGACTACACCAACATTCAAAACGAAAAGGCCCAGATTAACACCGTATGGACAGAGCTTGCCATGCCCATGCTCTCCGGAATCGTGGATTATAACACCAATTACGACAAGCTCATCAAGGCTCTTAAGGATGCCGGCTGGGACAAATATGTGGCTGAAATTCAAAGTCAGCTTGACGCTCATCTTGCCAAATAATAAAATTAAAGTATAGCTGTTAAGCAGCAAGTGCTTCTGCAAAGCCGAAAAGGAGGTTATCCTTTTCGGCTTTGATGGCAGTCATTTGCGAAAGCAAATCCGGCTAAAAGTGAGGGGGGCTCGACGCCTCCGGCCTTTTGTTTCAGGATTTAGAAGGTCGACCCTTTGAGTGGGTCTGATCGGAAGGAAGGTGCAGTTTGAATAAGCTTTTTCCATACATAAAACCGGAGGAAGCAGGCGTTCCCTCTCAGGCGGTAATGCATTTCCTGGATGCTTTGGAAAAATCGAAAACAGGTATCCATGGCTTTTGTCTTATCCGGGACGGGCACATTTTTGCCGAAGGCTATTGGAAGCCCTTTCACCGTCACTTTCAGCACCGCATGTATTCGGTGGGCAAAAGCTTTGCTTCCCTGGCCATAGGCCTTCTTATGGAGGAAGGACGCTTAAGCATCCATGACCCCATTATCAGCTATTTTCCAGAAAAGCTTGGGGAGGACGGGGCGCACCCTTTTCTTACCAAAACCACCATTCGGGACATGCTCATGATGGCGTCCCCCCATTTAACAACCACCTACAAACGCTACTCGGGAGACTGGGTGGAATCCTTTTTCAGGGTTGAGCCCAATCATAGGCCTGGCACCGTCTTTTCCTACGATACCTCCTCATCCCATGTTCTTACGGCTCTGGTTGAAAAGCTCAGCGGAAAGCCCCTTTTGGCCTATCTCAAAGAAAAGGTGCTCAACAGGCTTGCCTTTTCAAAGGAAGCCCGCTTCATTCCGGATCCTGCCGGGGTATCACAGGGAGGCTCAGGCCTTCTGTGTACGCTTGAGGATTTGTACAGCCTGGCCTATGTCTGTCTCAACAAGGGCCGGTTTAATGAGCTGCAGCTCCTTCCGGAGGATTATTTACGAGAGGCGACAGCAAAGCAAATCGATACCTCGGCTCAGCCGGTAATTGATGAACAGCAGGGCTACGGCTATCAATTCTGGAGAACCCGGAACAATGGCTTTGCCATGTACGGCATGGGAGGGCAGCTTGCGGTATGCCTGCCTGAATACAAGCTTCTTTATGCTACCATAGGGGATACAACAGGGGATCCTACGGGAGTACAAAACCTTTATGAGGCCTTTTGGGAGAACATTTATCCCAGTGTGGTAAAAAACACTGTGCCTCTTAAGTCCAATGCCGAAGAACAGAAGCTTTTAGAGGAAAGACTGGAGAAGCTTGCTTTCAAAACGACTGTTGAAGGTGAAGCTTTCTTACCCTGGAATACCCAAATAGACGGCAAAAAATACAGCTTTGCTCCCAATGAGGCCAATCTGGTGTGGATGAGGCTTAAATGGAATAACGAGGCTCAGATTACCCTGGATTATGAAAACCACAAGGGTGTTCACAGCCTTTTATTCCAGCCCGGTGAAGTGCTGAGCTATCCCTTTTCGGGGGAGGGGCCCGAGCTTATGGCCTGCGGCGGCTGGGTTTGTGAAAACAATCTCACCCTGCAGGTGAATGTCATAGGTGAAGTGTTTGGGAATGTGCGGGCCCAGCTTGTTTTCAGGGAAAACACGGTGACGGTATACTTAAAGCGGACCGCGGAGGATCTTTTGAAGGATTACAGCGGCATTGCCACGGGAATTCTTGAGTGAGCGCCTGAGGAAAGACCCGGGAGTCTGAGCGTAGAAGGAATAGGCGTGTAATCCTTTTTGGGACACACGCCTTCTTTACGCTCAGACCAGTTAAAGCCCGGAGGCATGATTTTCATCCTTAATAGGCTGAGAGAGCACCCAAAGAAAATAAAGGGCCTTTGCCGCTTTTGCCCGGGTAACTCTTAAAGCCAGTGTTATCAAGGCTTGAGTTAACTATTAATTCGGCCTGTTAGCCTTGTTGGATTTATACTAAAATGCCCTTTATAACAAGAGCCTGTTTGACAGAAATGAATAAAATCACTATACTTATTAAGTATCATAACAACGTAACCTCAACGTTTCATTTCTCTCATAGGAGGAGTGCAATGAGCAGTGCATCTCAAGCTATAAAATGCGGTACCGGCGGCAAGGTAACTCATCTTTGGTATCTGGAGAAGATTCTTCTCGGACTTATTCGGTACGAACAGCCGGAGGATTATTCCAAATTTAATCTGGGCTTTGAGGATGCGCTTGTCTTTATTCTTTATCGCGGTGATGCCGCTTCCGGAAAAGAAAAATATTATGAAGGCTTATGCCAGGCTCTTGATGATTTGTGCATGGGCCTTTTTCCTGATGAAACCAGCTATTTCTTTCTGGAAATGGAGTATAAAATTGTAGGGATTGTGATGAACAAGAACCACAGCGATAGCTTTATCAATCAGGTTGGGGAAGGGCTCGAAAGGCTGGCGGAGAAAGTGCTGGACAAGTATGGCATCGATCTGTGCTTTTGCGTAAGCGAACCATGTCATTCCTTTGACAGTCTGTCCAAGGCTTATAATGAGGCAACCTATACCTACACCTATTATTACATACGCAGCCGGTTTCAGCGCTTATCCTTTTACAGCGATATCAAGGTTCAAAAATGCGGCTATCTGGATGTGCCGCGTATTACCGATGTGGAAAAGCGGTATATCGGGCTTATTACCACTCATGAATTTGTTAAGGCCAGGCAGGAGCTTTTGTTCCTGCTTGAAACCCTGGGTTCACTGGAGGGACTTTATAACCGCATTGTGCAAACGGCTATTTTTGATATTGTGAACATGGTTCTTAAGGGGTTGTCACTTCTTAATCAGAAGGATATTGAGCGCATTTTCAACAAGTTCGGCCTCATTGAGGATATGCTGGGCATAGACAGCCTGGGGCCGCTTAAACAAAGGTGCTCCTTCATTCTTGATCAGCTTATAAACAACTATGATGTAAAATCCATGAGCATAGGGGACAGAATGGCTGCTGTCAGATCTTATATACAGGTTCATTATGCCAATCCTGATCTCAGTCTTAACCTTATTGCGGATATTTTCCTTCTTTCAGCCCAGTATTTATCAAAAAACTTTAAGGAATATAACGGTAAGGGTGCTCAGGAATACATTGTACGTACCCGTATTGATAATGCCAAAAAGCTCATCCGGCAGAATGAAAGCCTTTCAGTAGCCCAGGTAGCCTGTGAAACAGGCTTTGGCAACAGCCAGACCTTCATCAGGGTATTTAAGCGTACGGAGGGAATT
>JAEXPO010000477.1 GCA_023446675.1 Bacillota bacterium
GTGGGGCATAACCCCATTTCCATCATCATTCCCTGCCACCGGGTGGTAGGTTCCAACGGAAGCCTGACGGGATACGCCGGAGGCATCGACAAAAAAACAAAGCTGCTGGAGCTTGAGGGAGTGGATATGTCCCGATTTTTTATCCCAACTAAAGGTACAGCACTTTGAAACTGTTAACGAATAAGCTTACTCCCAAAGGTGGCCTCAAATGTTCTAAACAGCTTCTTTCAGCTCACGTAAAATCATTTCCTGTCAAAAAACTAAAATAATCAAGCCTATAAAGCGTATCCTTAATCTCAAGGGTACGCTTTTCTCGTGGTAGGAGTGAAATTATAGGACTTGTGGAAGTAAGTAATATCAAATGGTTTGCAGGCAGCTTTACATACACAAAGCCTTATAGGTAGCTGCTGTTGTAAAATATTCTTGAAAAAAAGTAAAAAAATATTATAATACAATTATTAACATTGAAAGGATGTATCGGGCGATGGACAATGACCAATTATTTATAGCGGCAAGAGTTTTTGCGGTTAATGAAGATGGAACCTATCGTATTCCTTATAAGCCTGAGGATGTGTTTTCCGCATTAAAAAATTCTATATCTCAAATTCAAGGCTTTAAAGTGCGGAACATAAATGATTTCGGACTCTCAATGGATATAAGCGCTGGAATGAGTTGGAAATCGTGGGGCGAAACAATACAAATCTCGATTTTACCTTCACCAGTCTTTGACTCTATACTTAGCATAAAATCAAAATCCCATTATGCTTTAGCTGATTGGGGAAAAAATAAAGAAAATATATATAATATTCTATCTGAGCTTCAAGCTGAACTAAAAGATTCTAAATATAAAGAGGTTGCGGTAAATACAGAGGTTCGAAACGAGGATCCTGCCGATAGGCTTATAAAATTAAAAGCCTTATTTGACAATAATATAATAAATGAAGAAGAATACAATAATAAAAAAGCGCAACTATTGAGCCAATTATAAACTGTCCTGAAACTCAGCTTTATTTCTGAGTGGTAATTATAGGACTCATATTAAATTCTAATCACTCAAAATCTCATGAAAATGAATACAGGAAAAGCAAAAGACCGTCGAAATAAATCGACGGTCTTTCACATGCGAAAGTGAAATTACAGAACTGGGAGAAATCCTGTTGTACTAATGGTTTGCAGGCAATCTGCAAGCGGTATTTACACCAAAAACAGAAATTTGGCATTTACGCCGCATTAGTGAGACTATAAGTGGACTGTTATAATTCTTTCTTTACAAGCAAGCAGGGAAGATTGTTTTATAATGAATGTTACAAAAGAAGGTTATTATGACAGGGCGCCCGCGAAAATTTGAATAAGATAAGGTTTTGAAGGCTGCAATGAATGTTTTTTGGGCCAAGGGGTTTCAGGGAAATCCTATGCAGACTTAGCAGAGGCAATGGAAATGGAAATGGAAATGAACAGGCTAAGTATTTATTCTGCTTTTGGAAACAATGTAAAAAAATTTAAATAACTATACGAAAAGGGCTCTCTCAAAGGTAGATTTTTTACGACGGGAGTAAGTAGCCTTGAGCTTAAACTACTCCCAAGCAAAAGCAGGATAATAAAACAGAGTGCCCTTAAAGGATACTCAGATCCTATAAGGACACTCTGTATGGTCGGAGTGAGAAGACTCGAACTTCCGGCCTCTTGGTCCCGAACCAAGCGCGCTACCAACTGCGCTACACCCCGACAAGCAAGATGTATTTTAACATATATAGGGTTAGTATACAAGTGTTTTTTACCTAGTTCTTCAATTCGTAATTTGGACCTCAATTGACATTTTAAATACAGCCTCTGCCTGAATGGCCCTTTCTCAATTTAAGGTAATAGTGGGCTTATATGCCTTTCGTTCAGGGATTTTGCTTCTGCTTATGTTATAAATGTATCTCCTAATATGTCCGCTTTCCCCGCAAGGGTGTATCTTGTTTGGTTCTCCCATAAGTCAAATGAAGCGTGTTGATTTATTCTGACAGTTTGGACATACATAACTGTTCAGGCTTTATTTTATAAAAATGTTTACTGTCTCGGTATCTTCTTTGTTGTCGTAAATGAAGTGATCTTCATAGAGAAGGATATTAAAAGCTTAAATTTTGTATTTATCCTGATTTATGTGCTGATCCCATCTTAGCTTCCCAACAAAGATGATAAACTTTTGAATACAAAATGGTTTATTTTTATAATGTTTTTCTATATTATTAATAAATAGGTTTATCAATTAATAAAAATGTTAAGTCGTGAAGTAAACTGATGCCGTTTTATATTGAGATATCTGGACGACGGTTTGTATCTTCGGATAATGTGAAGGGAGATAAAAGGCAATGAAGCTAAGCCATAACGGCAATTTTAGTATAGCCGAAGGTGCTTTTAAGGGAACACTGGATTCGCTGGGTGCCTATGAGTGCCCTGAATGGTTTAAGGACGCCAAGTTCGGCATATGGAGCCATTGGGGGCCTCAGTCGGCAGCGATGTACGGCGATTGGTACGCCCGAAAAATCTATCTGGAGGGGAGCGATGAATACCGCTATCATTGCAGGAAGTATGGGCATCCCAGCCAATTCGGCTACAAGGATCTGATTCCCTTATGGAAGGCGGAAAAATTTGACCCCCACAAGCTGATGAAGCTTTTCCGTGATGCCGGAGCTCAATATTTTGTCGCTCAGGCTATGCATCACGATAATTTTGATAATTTTAACTCTACCTTCCAGCCCCGCTTCAACTCGGTTCATATGGGCCCTAAAAGGGATATTGTCGGGGAATGGAAGGAAGCGGCGGCAAGCCTTGGGCTGAAATTTGGGCTTTCGGAGCATTTGGCAGGCAGTCCGGGATTTATGCACGCCGCCAAGGGCTGCGATACGAAGGGAAAATACAAGGGTGTGCCTTATGACGGCAATTTGCCCGAATATTTCGACCTGTACTTTGACGAAACCAATGTGGACATGGCCTGGGAGAAAAGCTGGTTCTGCACGAAGGAGGAATTTTACTGGCAGACCTGCACCAGCTTCGGCGACTGGTTCTATAATCTCAGAGACAGATATAAGACATGGTTTGAGGTTATGGAAATGCTGGTGGATAATGTTAGCAAAAACGGCAATCTGCTGATTAATGTTCCCCAACTTCCGGATGGAACCCTTGATGAAGAATGCGAATGGATGCTCCAAAAGCTGGCTTCCTGGATGAAGATTAACGGGGAGGGCATTTTCGGCACCCGGCCTTTTCGTACAAGCGGAGAGGGAGAAGCCCGGTTTGTGCGTAAAAGCCAGTATGACGACGGCGCTGTGGCATGGCAGCCGGGAGATGTGCGCTACACTCAAAAGGGAGGGATCGTATACGCCTTTCTTATGCGCTGGCCCGGCGACATGGCTATTTTACGAAGCCTTCCTTACGGCAAGGAACGCGTTCGTTCCGTGGAGCTGCTGGGAGCGGGAGCCCTTTCCTTCAGCCAGACTGGGGCGGGGCTTATCGCAAGGCTGCCGGATGGTGAGCCAAGTGATTTTGTCAGCTGCTTAAAGC
>JAEXPO010000479.1 GCA_023446675.1 Bacillota bacterium
CTATTACTCCTATGAAGATGTAAGCCGTGAAACCTTTATGGATGCCCTTTTACAGGCTTATCCCATTCTAAAGAGCAAGCTTGTTCAAACCAATTCTCCTACCGCGCCCTATGCCGGCTTTATAGGCCATTCTCATATGGATACCGCCTGGCTCTGGCCTATAAAGGAGACCATTAAAAAATGCGCCAGAACCTATGCCAATCAGATGAGCCTAATGGAGCAATACCCGGAGTACACCTTTGTACAAAGCTCCGCATATCATGGCGATATGATACGCAGCCATTATCCGGAGCTTTTTGAGGCTATCCGCCGGAAGGTGGCCGAAGGGCGCTATGAGCCTAACGGAGCGGTTTGGGTTGAATGCGACTGCAATATTACCTCCGGTGAGGCCATGATTCGTCAGTTTCTTTGGGGGCAGCGTTTCACAAGAGAGCATTTCGGCTATACCTCCAATGCCTTCTGGCTGCCGGATACCTTCGGCTACAGTCCCAGCATTCCTCAAATCATGAAGGGCTGCGGTGTGGATTATTTTCTGACCACAAAAATGGCATGGAATGATACAACTAAATTCCCTTATGACACCTTTTACTGGGAGGGCCTGGATGGAACAAGGGTATTGACACATCTTAACAAAACCCATATCTGGCCGGATCCGGAAAGCATGACGGAGTATGTGGCAACCGGGCGAAGGACGGGGGACGCGGTAAAAGAGAAAACCGTTTCCAACAGGAGGCTTTTGTCTTACGGCTTTGGCGATGGCGGCGGAGGCCCTCAGTTTGAAATGATAGAAATGGCCAGAAGAGTAAAGGATTTGGAAGGCCTGCCCCGTTCCGAGCATACAACCGTCAGCCGTTTTATGAAGGAGCTTGAAGAAACGGTGGTCAATCCATCCATCTACAGCGGCGAACTCTATTTGGAGCTCCACCGGGGAACCCTTACCAATCAGCACACTATAAAGCGCAACAACCGAAAAGCTGAAATTCACTTGCGGAATCTGGAATACCTAACCGTTCGGGAAGCGGTGGAGGGGGATAAGCCTTCTCAGGATGACGCTATCCGTCCTCTTTTAGGAACCCTTCTTGTAAATCAGTTTCATGATATTTTGCCTGGGACCTGTATTCCGTCAGCCCATGATCAATCCATTCAGGAAACCTCAGAGGTTATCGAAAAGGCTGAAGGTATGATTAATAACATTATAAATGTCCTTCCGGAGGACCGCACCCTTTCCCTCATAAATACCCTGTCCTTTGAAAGAAAGGATGTGGTTTATCTTGATGTTGAAGAAGGCTTGGTTATAGAAAGTCCTTCTAAACTGCTTAAGCAGCAGTATACAAAAGACAGCCATAACCAGCTCAAACTTGCAGTTTCAGGCCTCTCCCTGCCTCCCTTGGCTTCCGTGTCCCTGAAACTTGTAGAAGGAATGCCAAATGAAAAGAGTGCCTTCATCTTAGAGGGAAATCGTCTTGAAACACCCCACGCCTGGGTTACCTTTGATGAGAGTGGCTTTATGTCCTCCTTCATTGATAAAACCAATGGCAGAGAGCTTAAAGGCGAAGGCTATGCCCTTAATACCTTCCTTATGGCTGAGGATCTGCCGTCGGCGTGGGATAACTGGGACGTGGATGCGGACATTGAGCTTAAGCTTAAGCCCTGCGCCCAGCTCCTTTCCCGGCAAGTTGTTTCCCAGGGGGCAGTAGAGCTTCGTATTCGCAGTACCTACCGCTTGTCCCCAAAATCCACACTTAACCAGGATATGGTCTTCTTTGCCGACAGTCCGGAGGTGCGTTTTGAAACAAGTATGGACTGGCAGGATGATCACCGATTTTTAAAAACAGCCTTTGACACCACCATTCACTCGGATTTTTCAAGGCAGGAGCTTCAATTTGGCTATATTAAGCGTCCCACTACCCGGAGTACCTCCGAAGAAAAGGCAAAGTTTGAGGTCTGCAATCACAAATACAGTGATTTATCTGAATCCCGCTATGGCGTTGCCATCTTAAACGACTGCAAGTACGGAATATCCGTCAGGCATGCCCAAATGCGGCTCTCGCTTCATAAAGGCGGCTGCCGCCCCGACTTTAGAGGGGATAAGGGCATTCATGAATGCACCTACTCCTTTTACCCTCATCAAGGTGGCTTCAATGCTCAAAGTGTCATTCGGCCGGCCTATGCTCTAAATATGCCTCCTCTTGTGGTAAAGGGCGCTTGTGATCGAAGCAGCTTTATAAATGTTGCCGACGACAATATTCTGATAGAGGCTGTAAAGCCATGTGAAGACAACGAAAAGGCCTACATTCTCCGTCTCTATGATGCTGAAGGTACCTATACCCGCACCCGGCTTACCCTGGGCCACAAGGCAAAAAAGCTTGCCCTTGCCAACATGCTGGAAGAAGAACAAACAATTTTGGAAGGTACGTCAGAGATCGAGCTGGTTTTTAAGCCCTTTGAAATCAAAACTTTGAAGGTTAGCTACTAAATAAGGTAAGTGCTAAATTAAGCGGGTTTCTTTGTTACTTATAATACGAATAAAGTAGTAAAAACCCTAATATTGATTATATTAATCAATTACAAAAAAGCAGGTTACTAAAAGGGCCTGTTTTTTTGTTTTAATAAGTATTTACTTATTAAAAATAGCTTGATACTGATTTGCCGCCCCTTTTAGAGTTCAGAGCGCATATGTCGGTTAAATAGCTTATCTC
>JAEXPO010000094.1 GCA_023446675.1 Bacillota bacterium
GGGTTATTGGCTGCGAATACGAAGGCGCCTTCGGCCTTCTTCGAAGCGCTCTGGTACATAAAAAATATCGAAATCAGGGAATTGCAGGTCTCTTAACGGAAGCCTTGATAAGCACTGCCCGGGATGAAAAGCTGGAGGCTGTTTATTTATTCAGCACAGGCGCCGGCGGCTATTGGACAAAACTAGGGTTCAAGCCCGTTGGCGTGGCTGAGGTGATAGAAAAGCTGTCTCATGCGCCCCAGGTTAACCTGTTCAGGGAGCTGGGATGGCTTCCTACAGAAGCTGCCTATAAGCTAAAGCTCTGACATAAGCATTGGATACAAATATCCCGCCTCTCGCAGCACATGGTGGTGAAGGCAGGGAGTAAGTGTCCTAGCTAAATAACTTGAATACTGCAAGAGCAGGAGGTGTACGTTTGTGATTTTGGGAAAAAGGATTGGAACCGGCAACACGGCTGAGGTTTATGAATGGGAAGACGGAAGGGTCATAAAGCTTTTTAAAAGAGGATATCCCTTAAGCGCGGTAGAGAAGGAATTCACCAATGCCATGGCGGTAAGCTCCCTTGACTTTCCCAGGCCTGTGGCCTATGAGCTGATTTGGGTGGGGGAACGTGCGGGCATTGTTTACAGCAGGGCAGAAGGAGAATCCCTTGTGGATTGGGTTATGAAAACAGGTGACATTAGCCGCTGCGGATACTATCTGGCTGAGCTTCATAAGCGAATTCTGCTTCATCGGCTTCCCGAGGCCCAAAGCTATAAGGATTTTCTGGAATGGGGCATTAAAAAAGCCTGGCTTAATCACGCCGATAAGCTCAAGGGCTTTCTTGAGGCTCTGGAACAGCTGCCGGAGGGGGATACGCTTTGCCATGGGGATTACCATCCCGGCAATGTGCTTCTATCAGAGGGGAAGACATCAGTGATTGATTTCATGAATATTTGCCGTGGTCCCATGCTCTATGATGCTGCCAGAACGGTTTACCTGATAGAATTCACACCTGTGCCTGAGGGAACTGAAAACCGGGCGTTAGTAATGGCGCTTAAGCAGAAGCTTGCAGCCGCCTATCTTTCGGAAATGGGCATAGCAAGGGAAAGTATTAATGCTTTTTTATATGTAATAACTGCCGCCAGGGCAGGAGAGTGTCCGGCTGAATTTCTGCCGGAGAGATAATTGCCTTTTTAGGCTTTAAGGAAGATGTGAAAAGGGGCAGAGGAAACAAGGGCTTTAAATTGTCGAAATTTATCAAAACAAATACTGAATATTACTGGATGCTCTACAGCGCGTTGGATTATAATGGATGTAATTTAATGAAGCGAGGTAAAGTGTACCGTGAAAACAGAGAGCTTTTTAGATATAATACAAACCTACATACCCGAACTTGAGAGTCTCTTAAATGCCGGTGTTGAAGAAGTAAAGCTTGTCGAGTTGGAAAGCCGCTTAGGCTGCGTTTTTCCGGAGGATTTCAGAAGCCTTTGGGTCAATAAAGCTCGACGCCTTCTGGACGGAGTACTATGGGGATAAGGCTGTTAACGGCTATATAACGGAAAAGGCTTTGGCAAAGCAAAGAATGGTATTTATTGAAAACGAGATGGCCATAAAGCACGGGGCCATATCCCTTGAGCTTCTCAAAAAAATGGTCAATCTTAAGGAGTTAATCCTTCACGCCCAGGAAGTGGAAAGCTTTCAGCCCCTTGAGGAGCTTTCAAGCCTGACCCAATTTGTAACGGGAAGCACTGCCTTTAAATTGTCGGATGTGGAGTACCTGGCCAAGCTTAAAAACCTTAAATGCCTTCATATATGCGGATTAAACCTGGAGGATATCAATTGCTTCCAAAAACTTACATCATTGAAAAGGCTGATTTTATATAAAACCACCATAGAGAATTTAGCCTCCATCGGAAATCTTAAAAATATAACAGAGCTTGATATGGATAAAATGGAGGTAGGCGATTTATCTTTTCTGTCCGGGCTGACTAAATTGACCTCGCTAAACCTTGAGCGCATTAAGCTGCCCAATCTTAAATTTCTGAAGAATCTTAAAAAGCTGACCGTCTTTTCAACGGACACCAAGGCAGAGGATGCCTCCGATGAGGAGATTTTTCACAGCCTGAAGAAATTGAAGGAGTTAAACTATCCTGTAAGCGATTTAAGCATACTGAAAAGCTGCCCCAAGCTCACCTGTCTGACTATTGACACCGAAAAGATAAAGGATATGAAGCCTTTTGCCGATGCCAACATTACTTCGGTAACGCTTTACAATGTTAAGTCCGATGAAGAGGCGAGGCAGCTTGCTGAAGATATCGAGCGTTACCATTTCTTGCAAGCGTACAGCTGGCGATCACCCAAATAAAAAAGGTCTCAGTCGGAATGAGCGAAAAAGGGCGTTTCGTTTAAGGCTGTAACCTACTTTTTGTGTGCAGAAGAATGCACGGAATGCAAAGCAAAAGAACGCCGAATCTTTATAATAAAGCTTAGGAGGTGATGAAATGGATTGGCAAAAGGGTATGAACGCTGCGATTGACTATATTGAGGATAATTTGACGGGAACAGTTGACTTTAATCAGGCAGCCCGGCGCGCAGGCTGCTCAACATGGGAGTTTCAACGCAGATTTTCCTTCCTTACCGGCATCCCCCTTGGGGATTATATCCGTCAAAGAAAGCTCACACTGGCTGCACGGGACATCCAGACCGGAGGAAGTAAAATTATTGACATTGCCATAAGCTATGGCTATGAATCTCCGGCGGCTTTTTCCAGGGCTTTCAGCAAGCAGTTTGGAACAACGCCGGTTGCATCCCGTAGCGCTGGAATATGCTCTGAAGCTTTTCCTCGAATCACCTTTGAATGGATTGGGAAAGAGAGGCTGATGAAAATGAAAAGGTTCAGCGAAAGAGGTTATGTGGTAAGGGAAAACGGTGCTGTGTATTTTACAGAGGACATGGATGCCACGGTAAAATGGTTCGAAGAAGTGCTGGGATGGTATGGGGATGTGGCAAAAAGGGACGAGAGCGGAAAAGGCGAGTATGGCTGTGTATACGATTATCCTTCCGAGGTGGCGGTAGCCCATCTGACACCCTTTCGGGGCTTCCACCTGTTTAGGGGAGAGCCCCAAAAAAGTGTGGCAGGCTTTATTATGGTGGAGGGTCTGGATTCCTTTTATCGGCTTGTGAAGGAAAAGGGCTGGGAACATATCACAGACATTGAGTCTCAGCTATGGGGAGCGAGAGAGTGTGCCGTAACAACGCCCGACGGCTGTATTTTGCGTTTTTTTGAGTCAACACCCTGATGAACTGAAATAAGGGAAGCAATAACTGAAGGGTTGTTGCTTCCCTGGGAGAAAAAGATGACGATCAATTTTTTATTGTTTGACAAGTTTGAAACTCTGGATGCCTTTGGCCCCGTAGAAATTTTAGGGAAGCCCGAGGGTTGGACTCTCAACTACTGCTCCCTTTATGGCGGCACGGTGATGAGCACTCAGGGCGCGCCAATTGTAACCAAAAGCCTTCAAAAGGCTGATCCCGAGGGGGTGCTGGTTATTCCCGGAGGTATGGGTACAAGAAGCCTTGTAAAGGATGAGGCTTTTATTGCCGCCCTTAAGGAGGCTGCCGCTAATTCCGCTTACTGCCTTACCATTTGTACAGGCTCGGCTTTGCTTGCCCGGACCGGCCTTATAACCGGTAAACGCGCCACGACAAACAAAAGAGCCTTCGACTGGGTTGTTTCGGTAAATCCTGAGGTTCTATGGGTTAAGCGGGCCAGATGGGTGGCTGACGGCAAGTACTATACCTCCTCGGGGGTTTCGGCGGGCATGGATATGGCACTGGGCTTTATAAGGGATCTTTTAGGGGAACCCAGGGCTTGTGAAATAGCTGACAAAATCGAATACACCTGGCACTCGGATTGCAATGAGGACCCTTTCGCAGGATAAGGCATCAGAGCGCATCTTCCGTTTCAAGCAAGGCAAGAGCTGCTTTGTACTCCTCCCTGTGCCGGATACTGTCAAAGCTTGTGTCGCCTTTGAGGCTGTCCAGTATTGTTTTGCGCATAAACATCAAGGTTGCGCTCATTTGAGAAGCACTCTGGGACAGTTCATAAAAAAGCTTCTGTCCCCAGGGTTTCATTTCTCCGCTAAAAGAACGGGCAAATTGCAGAAAGCTTCCGGCTGCCGCTTCCGCATTATTTTCACGCAGATAAACCTCCGCAAAAAGCATATCACTCATGGCATAAGGATAATCCATTATATGGGCCAATTCCTTGTGAAGCTGACAAAGCTCCAGAGCATCGGAGGTCACTGGCGTATAGCTTTGAGCCATCAGCTTGGATAAGCAGGTTAGAGCCTTTTGAAAGGACAGGTAGAGCTGGGTTTGAATAATGAGCCTGGCTTTTTTTATGTCACCCTGCCGTTCATAGAGGACAGCCTGTAGAAAGTACTTTTCAGGGGCATTGTCTGGAATGTTTTCCAGAAGCTCCTGTGCCCGTTGGAGAGCATCGTCCTCCAGACATAATCCGGCCAAAAGATAGGCTGCTTGATGAACCAGGGCGGCTTCCCCGCTTTTTATGACTTCTTCAAGTAGCTCCTTGGATTTTTGCCGGTTTGTTAGCCGAAGCTCATCGCTTTGTCCCGGCAGCCCCGCCAGAATAGAAGCCATATGAAGCTGGAGCCCCGGATTTTCCGGATAGGTGCACAGGATTTGGTGCATACGTGCAAGAGCCGTTTCTCCGTCCTTTTCACGGTAAAGGGTGGCCACCTCTGCCGCAAAGGCAGCTGCCTGCATATCCGTAAGCTTCGGGGTAAAGCTTAAAAGCGTGTCCACATTGGTGCCCAAGACTCTGGCTATAGGAGCAAGGAGTGTAATGTCCGGGTAGCTGGCCTGGGTTTCCCATTTACTGACAGCCGGAGTGGAAACGCCTACAGCATTGGCCAGCTGCTCCTGTGTCAGGCCCTTTTGCTTGCGCAGGCTGGCAATGGTTGTTCCGATTTGTAGGATTTCAGGTTTTAATTCCATTAATTTAACTTTCCTCCGTTTTTGGTTATTCCGGCAGAGCGCTCTTGCTGACTTAAATTATATGCCCTTAAGGTTTCTCCGGCAATGGAGGCGAAGTTAATCAGTGGTGCCAATTCATTAACCGATGGTTAATATCAGCCGGGCAATTTTTTCCTCCAGATCATGAATTTGCAGAATTAGCTCACAGTAGGGTTTCAGGTTTTCCTTGGAGCTGAACACATCAAAGGCTGAAAAATCCTGGGGTATCATCTGGGCCATTTGCCGTACGATGGCTTCCATTTGCCTGTATAAATCGGCTAAATCCGGCCTGCCGTTATCTTCAAAAAAAGCAATGGCGTATTGCCTGTCCAGGTATTGCTTATAATTGCACATAACATTGAGATAGGGCTCGAAATTATCCTCCCAGGTATAGGTTAAGAGGGCATTTACAAAAGCCTTGTGGGCGGCAAGGCCGTTAAACTGGCCGGGAGCCAGATTTTCTTCCATGATGAGTCGGCGGATAAGGGACAGGGTTTCTGCGAAAGCTTCTTCCTTCGAGGGCTTTTCACCTTTACCCTCTATAATGAGAATTCTTCCCTTGCTGCCTTCCTCAAAAAAACCGGAGTGCCAGTTGGATTTCCTGAAATAGCCGGTGTTGTCGGCAGGCTCAGCATGATCCTCATTCACATTCATAAAGGGGTTATAGCCCAATAGCACGTCGCCGTCATTATCATAGCCCGAAATGACGCAGGCGTCGGAGCAGTTGATAACGCCCTCCAAAGTGATAACCGGAATACCCTTGTCGATACTCTCCGTTATAAGCCTGCGATCAGCTTCGTAATCCCCCCGAATATGATGGGTTATCCTGTATCCCAGCATTTTGAAGGTATGCTCAATAATAATGGGGGCATGGATGACATGGTAATTGCCATGATTCCAGGGATCCTGGGAGGGATGGGAAAAGGACGTGCGGAAGGAACAGCCGGACAAGGGGCATAGCGTGTCGTAGTACAGCTTTTCGCCTAACGCTCCCAGCGCGGAAATAACGCTGTTTACAAATTCGTTTTGCCTTTTGGTATCGGACCAGTCAAACTGCATCAAATTTGGAATATAGTTTCTGGTCATACTGAAGCCTCCTTTTATATTAAAATGAATTTGAATAGGATTAAACTTCTGATAGCCCACCGCCTCGCGTTTAAAGTTGGAGGGAGACATTTGAAACAGCTTTTTAAAAGCCCGGGAGAAGGACTCCACGTTTTCGTAACCGTATTTAAAGGCAATGTCCGTAACCGTAAGCCGCCCCTCGGACAAATCCTCAACGGCGCAGGTTAGGCGGCGAAACCGGACATACTCACCCACGGAGTAGCCGGTTATGGCGCTGAAAATATTCTGGAAGGAAGAGGGCGCGTAATTAATGGCCTTTCCAACGCTTTCAACGGATACATCGTTTAAAAGATTATCTTCTATAAAGTCCAGGGCTTCCTGAATTTTATCAACCCAAATCATATTCCTGCCGTCCTTCGTTTTCTTCATTATGCCATAAATCCGATCCAATCGGCTTGACATTTTATATGATAAAGGGTCCGGGTTGTAAGCAAGGTCTCAAACAGATAAAATGGAAGGGAACAAATTCCATGGGAATAGTAAAAGTATAAAAGGAGCCGAAGCTGTTGAAAGCGATACAAATAAGGAATGCGGAAAAAAAAGATGTTCCCTTGATTCTGAGCTTTATAAAGGAACTGGCTGACTATGAAGGCTTACTTAATGAAGTGGTTGCAACGGAGGCTTTGCTGAAGGAATGGCTGTTTGAAAAGAATCGGGCTCAGGTTCTTATTGGCGAGGTGGATAACAAAGCTGTCGGATTTGCCCTTTATTTCTATAATTTTTCAACCTTTCTGGGAAGAGCGGGCATTTATTTGGAGGATTTGTACGTTTCACCGGAGTACAGGGGCTGCGGCTACGGCAAGGCTTTTTTGAAGAAGCTGGCTCAACTGGCAGTATCTCAGGGCTGCGGACGTCTGGAGTGGTGGTGCCTGGATTCCAATAAGCCCAGTGTGGACTTTTATATGTCCCTGGGGGCCCAAAAGATGGACGAGTGGACCGTGTACCGGATAACGGGGAACACCCTCGATGAGCTGGCAGAGAAATAAGCTTTAGTTTTTGTTTTGTGGAGGGAACAGGAAATGAAAAGCAGGAAACGAAGTATTATAATCCTTTCCTTGAGCATAATCGCACTGATAGTACTTGCTTTGATGGATCTATTTGAAAGCGGAAAGCTCACTGTGAGATTTTTGGGAATGGCAGTACTTATTGCCGGTGGTTTGCTTTACCCGGAAGGAAGGCAGCTTTTAAAGGAGATAAAAAATTCCGAAAAAACACATGTGCCATAGGACGGGCATCATGGGCATAAACATGGTATGAATGAAATAATTTATAGCTTGAAGCCTGTATAAGGCGGGTCATTCTGCTTTTTTATTCATTCATCGGGTAAAACTAAGGCATGTATGGCCTGACGGCTATCAGGACGGGAAAAGGAGAGAGGTAAAAGTGAATTTATATGAAAAGCAAATTTATAAAGAAATGGAGCGGTGGCATCACGATATCGTAAAAAGCGCAGGGGTGTTTGAACGTGCCTCCAAGGGCATTCAGGACCGCACACGAAAGCTCATCCCCCATAAAATGCAAAATACCATTACCGTTGCGGTGGAGCGAATGGTTAAGGCTGTTTTGTCCGGTTCGGTAATCCTGTCGGTGAAAGAGGATACCTCGGATTTGGTGCTGGCGGAAAGGGATTATTTAGTGCAGGAATTGTTTCAGAGCTATAAAAAAACAGCAGTCACCGAAGGCATTACCTTTGGGGCCGGCGGTGTTCTTATGGGTCTTGCGGACCTTCCCGTTCTCATGAGCATCAAGCTTAAATTCCTGTTTGACTGTGCCAAGTTATACGGCTTTGACACAAAGGATCAAAGTGAAAGGGTATTTATTCTGTATATTTTCCAGCTAGCCTTTTCAAGCCGTGAGCATCGCCTGGATATTTTTAAAATACTTCAGGATTGGGCCTATGTGGAAACCCCACCTGTGGACTGGGAAAAATTCCAGAT
>JAEXPO010000584.1 GCA_023446675.1 Bacillota bacterium
TCTAAAATCATTGTTTTTCAGTATACTGGGTGCCGCGCCCTCCGCAGATTCCTCAGACGCCGCCAGAAAAGCAGCCCTTATTCCTTCCTTTTCCGTGGCCTCGCAAAGCAGCATGCCAAAGCGGTAAAGCTGCTCAGGATTAATTAAGGGCAGCTCAGCCGCCATCATGGGGATGGAAGGAGGTGACTCCCATAAAAGCTCCGGGGGAAGCCCGGCAGCTGTTGTTCCTGAACGTGTTTTCTCAAGAGGAGAAGAGCTGGTTTCCACGCACATGCCCCCTTCGCCTCCCAGGGCCTTTATTCTTTTTGTCAGCCTGTCAAGAACGGAGAAAGGAGGGGAGGCCGAATAAACGGAGGGATAGAGTCGTATGTTTTTGTCCTCCGTGTGGAAAGCTGGTACAAGAAGAAGAGCTGCCTGGGGTTGAAAGGCAACCAATTCCTCACCTAAAGTCCGGCAGCCTTCCAAGGTTTTTAGAGACAGCTGCTCTTTGGCTGAAAGAGGGAGTAAAAATAATTTTTTTGGAACACCCATGATCCTGCTCCTTGAAAAAGATTTATATTTTATTCAGTATGGTCGTTTTAGGGGATAAATATACTTCAAAACGGGCAATTTAAAAAGTTTTGCCCGTTTTTATTGTAGTAAGGCCGTTCTTGTGGTATATAAAAAACAGGATCCGTTAGGTTATCCTGATACATTTATATATTTTGAATATGGAGGTAGAACATGAGTCAGTCACCTAAATTTTACAAATGTCCCCAGTGCGGTAATCTGGTTGGCGTCATTCTTGACAGCGGAGAAAATGTGGTCTGCTGCGGCCAGCCTATGGTGGAGCTTAAAGCCAACGTAACAGAGGCATCTACAGAAAAGCATCTTCCTGTAGCCGAAATTGACGGAGATACCCTTAAGGTTCAGGTCGGAAGTGTAGCCCATCCCATGCTTGACGAGCATTTTATCATGTGGATCTGTGTGATGAGCGCAGGCAGGGTGCAAAGAGTAAGACTGGATCCCCACCAGAAGCCGGAAGCTGTTTTTGTAGTTCCTGAAAGCGGGGATGTGGAGATTTATGAATACTGCAATCTCCATGGCCTCTGGAAGACAACAGTCAGAAAATAATGGGGAAGACAAGGAGTACATCATGCTAAATGAAAAAGTTGAAAAACTTTTAAATGAACAGATCGCCAAGGAATTCTATTCAGCACAGCTGTATCTTTCCATGTCGTCCTGGTTCAGCTCCAAAAGCTTAGACGGATTTGCCAAGTATTATTACATTCAGGCCATGGAAGAGCGTGCCCATGCCCACATCATTTACCACTATATCCTGAAAGCCGGGGGCAGAGCCCTGCTCAGCACCATTGATGCGCCGAAAACCGAGTGGAAGGATGTACTGGAGGTGCTCACCGAAACGGTGACCCATGAAGAATATGTAACCTCGCTAATCTACAATATTATTGATGCGGCTCAGCAGGCTAAGGACTTCAAGGTGGTTCAGTTCTTCCAGTGGTTTGTGGAAGAGCAGACCGAGGAAGAGGACAATGCCAATAAAAACAAGGGCCGCTTCGAGGCCATGGGCCTGGATGGAAAAGCTCTTTATCTTCTGGATCAGGAGCTTGGAGCAAGGATTTACACCATTCCGCCGCCCCTTGCCGCCTTTGAGGCTTAAGGAGCCTGTATCGGCAAAAATAAAACTGAGTAATAAGAGAGACATACCGCTTAAAGAGGCATGTCTCTCTTATTATTGTAAAACAACAAGGTTCCCGGGCTGGTCCCAGCCAGAGCCCGCTTGCTCGCCCATGCATCCGAGGGACCCGCTCTCATGCTATGCTTGCGTAAGCGGGTGGGGATGGAGTGATGCTAAAGCTTAATATCCACACCCAGTACGCCAATAATGTCATTTCCTCTCTTTATTGGGGTTGAAAGAGTAAGGCAGGGTTTTTTGGTAATAGAGGAGATATAGACGTTGGATAGAAAATCCTTGCCCAGAAGCGCCTCTTTAAACCAGTCCCTTGCAGAAGCGTTGGCTATGCCGTTGGCAGGAATGGATTCCACAAACCGGCCCCTGGCATCGTTTGTCCAGGCGGCTTCCACATAATCGTATTTTTCCATAAAGGCGGTTAAAAGCGTGCGGTGTGTGCTTTTCTCCATGGCCAGAAGCAGCGGATTCGCTTTTAGTTCACGCTCAAGCAGCTCCTTGCAGCCGTTGGCCTTCGCCATGGCTTGTTCATCCTTGAAGCTCAAAATACCGGATGTGGTGGCCTCGAAAATTTCCCTGAGATCATTTGCCGCAAAATTAAGCTTGCCGCTCATATCGGAAATTTCCGATATGCTTTCGGTTTGCTTTTGTACGGAGCGGCATACGGCATCCACACACCGGGAGGTTCCCCCCAGAAGATTTTCCGCCGATTCAATCCGGCTTCCGATGCTGCGCGTCAGCTCCACCTCCTGATGTGAAAGTCGGCTGATTTGTTCCACCATGTCTAAAACGCTTCCGAAGGAACGATCA
>JAEXPO010000671.1 GCA_023446675.1 Bacillota bacterium
GGTTACAGGCTTTTGTTTCCAGCGCTTTCGATTGCCTGAAGCATCGCCGTCACATTATCCATTTGAATCCAGTCCTTATTCCTGGGATTTGTAAAAGGGGGCTTACCGCCGAAAGATTCAACACATAGGGCATTTTTAGCAAGTATTAGGGGAATATCACTTTCGATGGTTTTTGTAAGGTTTTCTTCATAGGCATTGCAAAGGTAAATAGCTACCTTTTTTAGCAGGAGCTTATCTAAATTCTCAGAAATAAACTTCCGGGCGGGTTTATATAAATGACCCATTCGTATACCAGAGCCAATAATAAGCGTATCTGCCTTTGTAATGTCGGGTGAACCACTGGATAGATCCCAGATCCTGCAATCCGTTATTTTACCGGCCAGGAGCTCCGCACACTCGCGGGCAGCTCCGGATTTTGTTGCATATAAAATTAAAATTCCCATAGTCTCAGTCCTTCTTTTTCATTTGCTTTAGCAAAATTCCGAATAAGATTAAAGTAATAAATGAAAAGACAACTGCTGCGATACCACAGTTCATATGAAAAGCCAGGGAGCCCGGGTCTGTAATGTTATTTGCCTTAAGCCATAAACCGCATATCATAGTGGTTAACAGGAGCAAAACAGTGATTATTGCGCTTAAGAGTGTTGCAATACGCATAATGTTTACCTTCCTTTTAGTACTGGATTTACCAGATTATTTATTAGCATGTCAATAAAAGTACTTTGCTGTTCTTCATTGTATAAATCAATACCGCTGAACATATAAAATGAGTCGCTATTTAGCCCGGTTACCTGAATGGGATGAATAATTTGAAGAGCAATAATTCGTAATTCCATATCATTCTTCTTATTTCCAAATACCTCCTTAAGCAGTGGTATAAGATATAAAGCGGTTTTCAGGTTGCCCTCCATAATCTCCTGAGACAGAATGAAGCGCATTAGCTTTTTGTTACGACAAATAATTAAAACAAGCTCTTTCAACAGCCTTTTTAATTTAGCCACAGGCTCAAGTCCGGCATTCATCCCGGCGCTTGTAAAGCTGCGGATAGCCTCTGCCATAACATCTCCTATAGCTATGCTTAACAGATTGTCCTTGCTTTTAAAATGATAATTAATTAAGCCTGTTCCAACACCCGCTCTTTCAGCAATTAACCGAACGGTGATGGCTTCAACATCGTTTTGCTCTTCCAGTAAGGCTTTGGTTATATCTATAAGTGTTTGGCGCGCATCCTGATCTGAAGTATTCATAGTCAACCTCGTTAGAATATGTTTTGAACACGTTCAGTATATCCTGTTGGCTTTTCATTGTCAATAAGCTCTTACTTGATAAACATTATTTACTGAAAGGCTTTGTTGTATCTGAAAAGGAAACTTTTATACGAAAGGGTGCGGTCAGGAAGCTTATAAATCAAAAGTTCTCTGGGGGATTGCCCCTCTCTTTCAGCCAGATTTGCTTACACAAAGCAAATGGCGTACACAAAAAAGAGGCCAGGGTTTATTCCCTGACCTGCTTGCCGTCGTAACGAATTTTATAATTCTCCTTGAGAAGCAAATCTGAAACGGTTACGGATTCAAAACCGTTCTGAGTAAGGTTTTCCAGTATATCCGGCAGTACCCCTTCCGTGTATTGGGTATCGTTATGAAAGAGTATAATGGAGCCGGAAACCACCCTTTTAACGACTCTGTCGTATATGTCTTTCTTGGACATCGTATCACGCCAGTCAAGTGAATCCACATCCCATTGTATTATTTCATGCTCAAGCTCACGGGAGCTTTTAACCGTCAAACTGTTGTACTCTCCGTAGGGTGCTCGGAACAGCTTGATTTCCTGCCCTGTTATTTTTTCCAGCAGCTCCGTGCAGCGGGTTATTTCTTCCTTTATTTTTTCTTCGGGTATTTGAGCCATATGTTGATGGGAGTAACCGTGATTTGCCACCTCATGGCCTTTCTCAGCCATAAGCCTTACCACATCCGGATATTTTTCCGCCCAGGTCCCTACAATAAAAAAGGTTGCCTTGGCTTTATAGCTATCCAGAATATCCAACAGTCTTGGTATATCATCGGCTCCCCATGCGCAGTCGAAGGTGATGGCGCACTTCTTGCCTTCACTTTCGACGGAGTAAATGGGAATATCCTGGCGGTAAGGGGAATTAACCTCCCTTACATAATTGCGTGCAATGGTAATATTGACAATTAAAAAGAAGACCGCCAGTATAAAAAGGGATATTGAAAACAGGTGTTTCTTTTTGATATAAAGGACTTTCATAACCAAGCCGCCCGGTATGCTCTACTGTGTCCATTTTATTCATAACCTGGCTCATTCATGCCAATACCTGTACCGTTTAACTTCAGCGAGATATGGCAAAGGGCGTTGGCAGCTTCACTATACCTTTCATAGCTCTCATTAAAAACAGGCTAAAGGGTACGGCGAAAGCGCCCTGAAAGTGTTCGCTGGATGAGGCCTTTAAGCTCCAGGGACAACAAAACGCCACTTAGGCCGGAGGGCTCCATCCCTGTTTTCATACCGATTTCCTCATCAAACAGATCTTCGATGCCCAGATTGAATAGAACCTTCTTTTCAGGATCTGTAAGAATGCCATCATAAGAACCGGCAGATTCAGGTAAAATTTTAATTGCCAATGGCAATGGTGTGTCCTTAAGGCTATGAGCTTCAAGGGAACCGTCAGCCATACCGAATTCCTCCAGAATATCCGAAAGCGCAAGCACAAGCTTGGCACCATCCTGGATGAGCTTGTTGGCGCCCCTGCTGTTAAAGCTGCTCAGGTTTCCCGGTACGGCAAACACTTCCCTCCCCTGTTCCAAAGCGGTTTGAGCGGTAATAAGGGAGCCGCTTTTCACACCGGCTTCCACCACCATAATACCAAGGCACATACCGCTGATAATTCGATTGCGGCAGGGAAAGTGAAAGGCCCTGGGCTCGGTGCCGGGAGGATATTCCGAAAGTACCGCGCCTTTTTCTGCTATGCGCTCCATAAGCATCGCATTTTCAGGAGGATAGACGAAATCAGGGCCGCAGCCCAGAACAGCTACCGTTGGGCCCCCGCCTTTGAGCGCACCGCAGTGGGCGGCGGTATCAATGCCCCTGGCCATTCCGCTTACCACTGTAAAGCCTGCCTTGCATAGCTGGGAAGAAAATTTAACTGCCGCATCAATACCATAGGAGGAGGCCCTACGGGATCCCACCACCCCCAGCGAAGGATTCTGAGGCAAGGCTCCCTTTACATATAGAACAAGAGGTGGATCCGATATGTATTTTAAAAGCTCCGGGTAGGCCTCATGAGATAAAGCGACAACTTGAATCTCCTTTTTTTCACATGCGGAAAGTATGTGGTGAGCTTCAGCCTTAGCCTTTTCAAGCCCTTCGCTGAGTCCTGAATCCTTAGCGGCTTCCAGGGCAAGGGCAGGATCACCCAAGGCTTTTATGAGATCCAGTTTTTTAGTCGAACCCATACCTTCCAATTCCTTTAGCGTTACCCAATCTTCCAAGGCAAAAGCCATCCTGTTATCCATCCTTTATCCATCTTTTATACTTTAAAAGCTCTGATACTCTTGTGAAGCATTCCTCAGCGGTATTGAACTGCTTCGGCAAGATGGGGCGCATTTATGATTTCGGACTGTTCCATGTCGGCTATGGTTCTTGCAACCTTTAAGATTCTGTCATGAGCCCGGGCACTTAAATGCATGTGTTCAAAGGCTGCTTTTAAGAGCTTTCCGGCTTCCGTATCCAAAACGCAGAATTTTCGTATATGCTCACCGGAAAGACCGGCGTTACTGTAAATTGATAATCCCTGATAGCGCAGCTGCTGTATGCTTCTCACCTGATCCACCCTCCGGCGGATGGCGTCGGAGCTCTCCTCAGGCTGGTTTGAAAGTATTTCTTCATACCTTAGGGTTGGTACTCTGACGCAAAGGTCAAACCGATCCCGAATAGGACCGGAAAGACGCCCCTGATAGCTGCGTGCTTCTTTCTCCGAACAGGTGCAGGGCTGGGATTCATCGCCATAATAGCCGCATTTGCATGGATTTGCAGCACCAACCAGCATAAACCGGCTGGGATAAGAAACAGAGGCATGAACTCTTGAAATGGAGGTAAAACCGTCCTCCAAGGGCTGTCGGAGCACATCCAGAGTGGAACGTCCAAATTCCGGTATTTCATCCAGAAAAAGTACACCGTTATGGGCAAGGCTCACCTCACCGGGACGGGGTATACGGCCTCCGCCGATTAAGCTTGTGGAGCTTCCCGTATGATGGGGAGAACGAAAGGGCCGTCGGCTGATAAGGGGGGCGTTTGGAGGCAATAAGCCTGCTACGCTGTATATTTTTGTGGTTTCAAGGGCTTCTTCAAAGGTTAGTGCTGGCAGAATGGAGGGAAGCCTCCTTGCCAGCATGGTTT
>JAEXPO010000009.1 GCA_023446675.1 Bacillota bacterium
TTTGTAACATGGCCCACAATAAAAACCGTTACCCCCTGTTTCTTTGCAAGCCGGAGAAGCTGGCCTGTGACATCCCGCACCTGGCTCACGCTGCCGGGGGCAGCCGTAAGCTTTTCGGTAAAGATAGTCTGAATGGAGTCGATAACAACAAAATCCGGCTTTTCCTTTTCTACCACACCCTCAATACGCTCGTAGGAGGTTTCCGCCAGCATGTACAGCCCGGGCTTCACCTGCCCCAGCCTGTCCGCCCTGAGCTTTACCTGCTGGACCGATTCCTCTCCCGACACATAAAGAACACGCTTTGAAGCTGAAAGATACCGGCAAACCTGTAAAATCAAGGTCGATTTTCCTATACCCGGATCACCGCCTACCAAAACCAGGGACGAGGGCACAAGGCCCCCTCCCAGAACCCTGTCCAGCTCTCCGCTGCCGGTTTTCAGCCTGGCGCTTTCGGAAACCTCAATATCCGCCAGCGAGACACTGACAGGAAGCTGGAGCAGGGATGCTGCCGCCGTTTTATTGGGAGCAGCTTCCTCAACCTCCTCCACAAGGGTGTTCCAGCTTGAGCAGGAGGGGCATTTTCCAAGCCAGCCGCTGCTTTCATAGCCGCAATGGCTGCAAACATACTTCGTCCTGAGCTTTGCCATGAGAGCCTCCCTTTTTACAAACCTTCTCCCGCTTTTTCGCGAAGCACGATACTGTCCAAAATCTCCGCTGCTTTAAAAATTACCTGGCGACATTTTATTTCAGGGGTACGGTGTGCCGCCATGAGAGGGATGCAATCGATGGAGCCCATCTCCTTTTTGTAGGAGTCAAACAGCTCAGTTGTTAATTTTTTAATTTTCGTGTCCTCATGAGCACGGTCCTTCACAAATACCCGGCCCAACACCATAATCGCCGCCGTGAGAGCACCGCATTTGTCACCGATGGCCATGCCGCCGCCAAAGCCTGATGCCAGCTTGAGCGCCTCCGTATCCAGACCCAGGCGGTAAACCTTATTGGCTCCTCTTAATATTTTTTCAGCGCAGTTAAGATCCTCCGCTTCACCATAGCCCTGCTCAATGAGGGCTGAAAGAGAGCTTAATTCTTCCATTTGCGGTTAACTCCTTTCCTTTGTAAAAAGAGGATCGATTGCCGATCCCCTCTAATGCATTTATGTTATTCATTACATAATCCGCGCTTGTGCCCGTATCGATCAAGTGGCATACATCCTGACTTACAGGCTCACAGCCGCTTCCACTTAATACCCTGGGGAGTGTCCATAAGCTCAATTCCCATTTGCTTGAGTGTGTCCCGGATTTCATCGGCACGCTTCCAGTTTTTATCCTTTCGGGCCTGCTGACGCTCCGCCACAAGAGCCTCCACATCGCTTTCCAGACGGTTATCCTCAACACTTTGACCGGATCCGTCCAGCTTCAGCCCGAAAACCTCATCCATTTTTAGAAGGACTGCATAAATATCGGCTGATTTTACAGCATACCTTGCCGCATTCCAGGCAACTCCCAGCGCTTTGGGAATATTAAGATCGTCGTTTACGGCCTCCTCAAACTCCTTAAGAAAACCTTCCGCAACAGAGGGCTCCACCTTATCCGTACCTTCCTTGTGACCTTTAGCGGCCTCCACAAGACGATCATAGGATACCTGGGCCGATTGCATTACCTCCCAGGTAAAGTTGAGCTTGTTCCTGTAATGGGCGTTGAGGCACATATACCTAAAGGCCAGAGGATTAAAGCCCTTTGCCTTAAGATCGGCTACCGTATAGGCATTGCCTAGGCTTTTGGACATTTTTCCGTTATTCACCATCATAAATTCGCCATGGAGCCAGTAGTTCACAGCAGGCTTTCCCAAGAGGGCCTCAGACTGGGCGATTTCATTTTCATGATGAACGGGAATATGATCCACGCCTCCTGTATGAATATCAAAATTGTCGCCAAGGTATTTCCTTCCCATGGCCGAGCATTCAATATGCCAGCCGGGATACCCCATGCCCCAGGGACTGGGCCACTGCATGATATGCTCCCTGGGAGCCTTTTTCCAAAGGGCAAAATCGGCGGGGTGCCGTTTTTCCTCATTAACCTCCACACGGGCGCCGGCTATCTGTTCCTCCAGATTGGCTCCGGAGAGCTTGCCATACTCCTGAAACTTACCGATATCAAAGTAAATGCCATCGCTTGTTTCATAGCCGTAGCCCTTGTCCACCAGGGTTTTTACAAAATCAATCATCTCGGAGATATGATCGGTTGCTTTGGGCACAATTTCAGGCTTTTCAATATTAAGAGCACCTATATCGTTTAAAAAAACCTCGGTATAATAGGCAGCAATTTCCCATGGGGTCTTTTGCTGCTCCCGGGCGCCCTTGAGCATTTTGTCCTCACCCTCGTCCTCATCGGATACCAGGTGGCCTACGTCGGTAATATTCATGACATGCTTAAGCCTAAACCCGTTATATTTAAGGACCCGTCTTAAAATATCCATAAAGACATAGGTCCGCAGATTTCCAATATGAGCGTAATTGTATAC
>JAEXPO010000072.1 GCA_023446675.1 Bacillota bacterium
CTGGAGGACGGCGGCAGGCATTTCGTAACGGGCATCCCCTTTTTGAAGAGTTTCGCCCTGAACGCCGCTGGGCAGGGTGATTCCGCCCTCGCCTTCAAAGGCTTCCTGACCGGCTTCCCATGAATCGGGAGTGGAATCGGGCAAAAGATAGGTTTTGTCCTTATAGTTCTTTACCTTGTAGTAATCCTTATACTTCTGATAGGGGGAGATGGAGGAACAGACAATGCCCTCAAGCTCCGGAAGGTATTCTGCCGACTGGTTCATCCAGGACATATAACCCACGGTAAAATAGGGATAAACGCTAAGCCTGCGTGAGCGGCCGGAAAGGTTGGTTACCTTGATTCTCCAGAGCTCCAGAGGGTCTTCCTTTGGCAGTGTCAGGCACATTTCAACACGGACGCCCAGCTTTTCCACGGTCCAGACAATGTCGTACTTGCCTGCCGCAAAGACGTACCGGTCCGGCATGGAGCGCACCGGCTCGTAGGGTGCCGAGAAAATTTCACCGGTTTCCTCATCCTTAATGAAAACGAAACGGCCCGGATGATGGGCATAATAAGGCTGCTCGGGCTGCATGAAGGTCACGGCCTCCAGATTGGGTCCATGGCTGTACTTGGCCGGTTCGGGCTGCATAAACTGTGCCACGGTGTAGCCGCGGCAGTTAACATGGAGCATCATGCTCTCATTCCACAAAAAGCCTGAAGCCTTGGGAAGTACGGTTGGGCTGGTCAGTTCATAATAGTCATTGTTGGCTGTCGGTCCGATCATGGTGTGGTCTCCTTTGCAAAATTCGGTTCATGGCCGGGTAATTTCACGGCAGGTACTGCCGCTGATGAGCTTCCCCTGTACGGTTTCCGGCTCAAAGGCGGAATCTCGGCTGAAAATCATTCTAAGCAGCTTTTTAAAGGCCAAAATCCCTATTTCTCCGGCCTTTGAAGGAACCCTTGTAAAATCCCAGCCGCTGTCGTCAATGGCTGGAAAGTATTCAAGCACCACTATGGAAAGATCTTCGGGGATACGCTTGTTTTTTTCGCGGACAGCCCTCATAAAACAACTCAGGTGCTGGCCAAAAACAATGAAGGCCGTCGGCTTCTCAGGGCTTTCCAGCAAGGCGCAGGAATGCATATAAATAAGCTTATAGTAATCTTCAGCTTCGTGATCCACATAGCGGATAAGGGACTCGTTCACGGTGGCGCCCTCTTCTGTAAAGGCGCGCCGTATGCCCCGGTCACGCCACCGGGATACATTTCCGCCCTCACTTTCATTGAGCAGGGCAATGCGTCTGTGGCCCAGACAAAGCAGGTGCCTGGCTGCATGGTACGCGCTGCCTTCATGGTCCGTAGCCACGTATTTGAAGGTATTATTGTCCATGGACCTGCCAAAGCACACATAGGGGATACCGGCTTTTTCAAATTCCTTAATGAGAAGCTCATTTCCCAGAATGTCAAAAACCAGAAAGCCGTCCACAATGGAGGATGCCATGCCTTTAATGTAATTGACCTGCTGGTCCAGTCTCTCGCGGCTGGAGGTAAAGAGCATGAGGTTATAGCTGGCTTTTTCCGCCAGCTGGCCTAATTCGCTCATGACCTCCGGGAAGAACTGGGTTCGGAAGGTATAGCCGATATCGTGGGGAATAATGAGACAGATTGTACGGGATTTTCCTTTGGTAGAAAGCCTCCTGGCACTCAGGTCGGGGGTATAATCATTCTGGCGGATGACTTCGGCCAGACGGCTACGGGTCTCTTGGGACATGCTTTCATAGCGTCCGTTAAGGTAATTGGAAACCGTGGATTTAGACACCCCGGCCAGGGCCGCAATGTCGTTGATATTCATTCGCTTCTGAGCCATAGTTTACTCCTTTTGCGCTATTGTGCTTCCGGGTTCCCGGCATTGTGCCGGGGGTTGAAGGTGGTGGCTTAATTTTAAGTATATCGGTCTAGTAAACCGGTTTACCTAAACAGTACAGATTATCCCTAAAAAAACTAGCACACACGGGGAGCGGTGTCAACTACAATCAAAAGCTCGGGGGCATAAAAAAAGCACTGTCATTAAACAATGCTTTTTGAAATGCTGGGATAATGCGGGGATTCGTTTTATCTATATCAATTATTTTGGATTCATAATCATAAACATGCTTCTGCCCATCAATAAAGGCGCTTTTTCAACCTGCCCTACGTCTTTAAGCGTTTCAGCAAATTTATCCAGTACTTCCTTGCCGGTCTCAGTGAATTTCATTTGTCGGCCTTTAAACCTTATGCTGATCTTTACCTTATCGCCATCCTGTAAAAACTTCATGGCGTTTTTAGCTTTAAATTCAAAATCGTGTTCTTCAATTACTGCGGAAAGTCTAACTTCCTTTAAGGTGACTGTCTTTTGCTTCTTTCTGGCTTCCTTTTCTTTCTTTGCCTGCTCAAACACACTTTTACCATAGTCTGTTATTTTGCATACCGGCGGGACTGCGTTGGGACTAATTCTTACCAGATCAAGGTTTTTTGACTCTGCAAGACTCAATGCTTCTTTAATTTGAAAAATACCCAGCATCGATCCGTCGTTATCAATGAGACGAATCTCACGGTCTCTGATTTCTTCATTAACTAATAATTTAGCTGTTCCTATAATGGCACCTCCTGAAAATATTTAATTAAGGCCTATCTATTTAGTCTATTCATTTAATGTGGTTTTTATAATGTCTGAAATTATCGCCAGCTGTTTTCATAAAGAATGAAAAAGGAGAGTCTGGACTCTCCTTATCATTACCACCTATTTCCGCCGCCGTAATTATTACCGCCACGGTTGTTGCCCCTCTGCTGCTGCTTTCTTGCTGCTCTGCAGTCAGGACATCCGGAAGGCTCATTTTCAAAACCCTTTTCCTTGTAAAATGCCTGCTCACTCTCATTAAAAATAAATGTGGAGTTGCAGTCCCTGCAAGTAATTGTTTTGTCAGCCATATTCATATACCTCCATTAATTATTTGGATCTAAAAATTCTTGATTTAGCTCGCTCCAAATAATTAAAGAGAGTGTTTGTCAAAAATAAATCAACCCAATGGTTATATTATAACCAGCTTTGTAAGCTTAGCACTTATTGACTTAAAAAGCAAATAAAAGTTTCCTGTGGCTAATTACCGCTTAACACCTGAAAATCACCGTCATAATTGATATACACCATATCCTCAATACTTTTGCGGGAGGATTCTCTTTCATAATAATCAGTTAAATCCTCGCTTGTTTGACAGCTCATAAATAAATTGATTCCCGGAAGTCCTTTCAACAATTGATGTTGAGAGGTAATTTTTTAGATATTTTTAGCCAAAAAGAATAGATAAATATGGATAAATGTGATATAATAATACTATGTATACCCCAATCATTGCGTTGTGCAAACTTCAGGTGGGAGGCGTATTTTATGTCTTATCGATTGAGTAAGCAATCTAAAGCCAAAGGGACTTATCTGACTATCGAAAAAAAGTTCTGGGACAAAGAAAAGAAGATGGCTAGAGGTAAACATTACCAGTCATTAGGTTATTTGCACGACTTACAGAAAGATTATCCCGACCCTATTGCCCACTTCAAGGAAATTGTCATTCAAATGAACGCTGCAGAGAAAGAAAACAAAAAACTTACACTGGAAATTGATTTGAATGAAAAACTGCCTGATGAGTCACATACCCGGTATAATATGGGCTATGCTGTGATTATGAAAATCTATCACGAGTTGGAGTTGGATCGTTTCTTGAATAATAAGGCAAGGCATGAACCCTTTGAATACAACACCAATTCCATTATGACACTTTTGACTATAACCCGAATCCTGCACCCCTCATCCAAGAAGAGGTCTTATGAGTATAAGGACATGTTCTTTGAACGGTTTGAATTTGAGTTGTATGATATATACCGTGCTTTATCCCATTTCTCAAAGATAGGAACAGAGTGTCAACGCTTCATCAGTGAGCAAATAAATACGAAGTTCGGCAGGGACACTTCGCTCATGTACTTTGACGTTACGAACTTCCACTTCGAGATAGATGAAACGGATGATCTTCGTAAACGTGGTAAAGAAAAGAATAACCGCCCCGACCCCATTGTACAGATGGCTTTAGCCATGGATGCCGATGGGATACCCCTATACTACAAGCTGTTTCCCGGTAATACCCATGATAGCAAAACCTTCATCCCCCTCTTCAAGGATGTCTGTGTAAGATTCTCTCCCGGCAGGGTTATCGCTGTTGCCGACATGGGATGTACCTCATCCAATAATATCTACTTTCTCAAGGGAGGAGATCGAGATAAACGTAAAAATGGATATGTATTTAGCTTTTCAATTCGCAAAGGCACAGAAAAGTTTAAGAAATACGTTCTGGATGATACCGGCTACACTGACAGGGACGGTGAAGCACTAAAGGAAGACTACAACTATAAGATTAAATCCCGTCTTGAGGTAAGAGAAATCCAGATCACTATGAAAAACGGCTCCCGGAAAAGTGTGCTGATAGACGAAAAGCAAATCGTTTTCTGGAGTGAAAAATATGCGAAAAAGGCACAGGCTGAACGGGCAGAGACCGTAAAAAAGGCACTTGACATCATAGCCAATCCTAAAAAGTATAACAAGAGTACTGCACATGGTGCCGCTGCATATATTCAGAACATAACATACGATAAGAAAACCGGCGAGGTATATGAGGAAGAAGGCAAGAAGCTGATATTCAACGAAGAAAAAGCAAATGAAGATGCCAAATATGATGGATATTACTGCATCGTAACCAGCGAGCTGGAAATGCAAGACCAACGTGTAATTGAGATTTACCGGGGCTTGTCTGATATCGAAGACAACTTTAAGGTCTCAAAGAGCGATTTAAATATTCGACCAGTTCATGTATCCCGTGAGGACAGAATAAATGCGCATGTCCTTACCTGCTTCATTTCTTTGGTCATTTTGCGCCTTATCCAAAAGAAAACCAGCTACAAGTTCACACCCGAACAGATTATTGATTGCCTTAATAACATCAGTTGTAGTCTTGAAAACACAAACCTTTATATGTTTGATTATCGAAGCAAAATTTCAGATTATATCGGGGAAGCTTTTGGCATTGATTTTACTAACAAGAGGCTCCGCCTTAACGAGATAAAAAATATATTGGCATCCTCTAAAAAATGAAAATTATGCTATGTTTTATGGCAAACAACAAAGCCCGCAAACTGTCTAATCAAAGGCGGTTTACGGGCTATTTTCTTTTTTAGCTGTCAAACTAAAGTTATTGACTTAAAAAGCAAATAAAAGTTTCCTGTGGCTAATTACCGCTTAACACCTGAAAATCACCGTCATAATTGATATACACCATATCATCAATACTTTTGCGGGAGGATTCTCTTTCATAATAATCAGTTAAATCCTCTATATAAAGGTAATAACCTGTATTTTCCTCTAGCTTATAACCGTTTTCATCCTTATAATTCACAAACAGCATATGTACCTGACTGCCTGATCTTACACCGTTAAACGGGTAGATTGCTTTCTTCCATTGTTGTTCCGTAATGGAGTCAAAATCCGAGGCTGTAGAACGGAAGGTAAGCTCAAGCATGTACTCACCGGTTTCAATCAGCTCCTTATAAGTCAAAATATCAGGCTTTATAAATTCCTCGATATAGGTATCCTCGATATTTCTGTTATATAGCCGCATCTTACAGTCAACAAAATTGGCCGGCGGCAGAGTCTCGTTGACATAAGCGAGAAATTCATCCTGTATGGCGGGAATATTCTCCTTGGTGAGTACCTCACGGGTATTCACATGATAAATCATGTCAAAAACCCTATTGCTTACGGATACCGTGGCCTTTACATAGCCGCTGGCAATTTTATCAAAATTAGGGACTACCGAGTCGTATCTGCGAAGGACATAACAAGCTTTGAAGTCATAGGCTTTGGCCTCTTTTCCGTAAACCTCCTGCACGTAGTCCGTTATTAATTCTCTGCCCCGGCGGACATCCGCATTTCCCTGCCGCCGTTCTTCATCGCTGACGCAGGCAGTTAAGGAAAAAAGCGTGAGAAGAATAGCTGCAAGTACTAGTCCGATCCTTTTCATATAAGCTCCTTTGTGATCAAAGAAATTTTTTAGGTCTGGAAAATTTTATGTACAGGTACGGATCAACAGGGAGGATGTGCTTTAAAGATCTAATTCCCGTGTATCACTTGAATATCACCGTATAAATTGATATAAACCATATTGTCTATATTTTTCATAGCACCTTCTTTTTCAGCATAGGCATCCAGATGATTTTTATAAGAATAATAATTTGTATTTTCTTCTTCCTTTAAGCCCGTTTCATCCTTATAATTCACAAACAGCAGATAGACCTGAGTTTCTATATTTTCGCCTGTAAACAGTTCATTAACCTCACGCCATTGTTCCTCCGTGGGAAGGTCCTGGGCGATGGTACGGAAGGTCAGCTCAAGCACATAACCTCCGGCTTCAAGCAGTTCCTGATAAGTTGTAATATCCGGAGAGATATATTGCTCGATTTCGGGATCCCTTATATCGACGGTATATATCCTCATACTGCATTGCTCAAAATTGACTGTGCCTAAGGTCTTATTGACCTGGGTGAGAAATCCCTCCTTTATTGCAGGAACGTTCGCCTTGGTGAGTACTTCGCCGGTACTCACATGGTAGAGCATGTCAAAGTCCGTATTGTTTAGGGAGACCGTAGCCTTCAAAAAGCCGCTTGCCCTCTCCGCATAATTTGGAATGACAGAATCATAGGAGCGACGAATGTAAAAGGCATCGATATCGGAAACCTTGGCGTCATTTCCGTAAGTGTCCTTTACGTACTCCATTACCAATTCTCTGCCCTTGCGGAGATCCTCATTTCCCTTCGCTCTTTCTTCTTTATCGATGCATGCCGTCAGGGAAAACATCAAAAGGATTATACAACCCAGAAGTAGTCCTTTTTTCTTCATACAGTCTCCTTTGCGGTATCTGAAAAATTTACAGTCAGTCTTTCTTTAGCTTCCCGGTGCCTTCAAACATTATAGCATTAACATATAAGATTTTACGAACGTTTTTATACTCTCGGCAAGCTATGCTATAATTGTTCCAAAGATAGGGGCGTGGATTTTAAGGCTTAAAGGGGGCTTATTAATGCAGCAATTACTTATTGTGGAGGATGACCGCAATCTCAGCAAGGGCTTGTGCCTTGCGCTTAAAAAGGAGGAGCTGCAAATTGTTACCTGCCATGATTTAAAATCTGCCCGTGAGCAGCTGGCTTGCGGCATGACGGAGCTGGTTCTGCTTGATATCAATCTTCCCGACGGAAGCGGCCTGGATTTGCTTTGCGAATTGAAGACCGCAGATAATCCGCTGCCGGTTATTCTGTTAACCGCCAACGATACCGAAGCCGATGTGGTTATGGGACTGGATTACGGTGCGGACGATTACATTACAAAGCCCTTCAGCCTTGCAATTCTTCGCGCCAGAGTAAAGGCACAGCTGCGCCGTGGATCCGTCAATCCCATCAAGCCCTTTTCCGTTGACGATTACCGGTTTGATTTCGAGCAAATGTCCTTCTTCAGGAAGAATACCGCAATAGAATTGAGTAAGACCGAGCAAAAGCTACTTCGCCTGCTTGTTGAAAACAGCGGGATAATCCTGAGCCGGGGGATACTTATGGAGCGTGTCTGGCCGGACGGTGCGGATTTTGTGGATGAGAATGCTCTTTCGGTAACCATAAAACGCCTGAGGGATAAGCTGGATGCGGGTGAATACATAAAAACCGTTTATGGACGGGGCTATTTGTGGGCGGTGAAAAAGGATGTCTGAGGGAAGTCTTCTTCTTATAATCCTTTCGTTGTCGGCGGCTCTTATGGGACTTTTAGCCGCTCTTGTTGAGCGCCGTAAAACAAAAGCAATTCTTAAAAGGCTGAGCAATATGCTGGATAGTGCCATTGACGGCAGCTTTTCGGAGCACAGCTTTGACGAAAGCCTGCTTTCATCCGTGGAAAACAGAATGAATCAGTATCTCACCGCCTCGGTGGTATCGGCAAAAAATTTAGCAAATGAAAAAGAAAAGATTAAGGAGCTTCTGGCTGATATCTCCCATCAAACCAAAACGCCTGTTTCCAATATTCTGCTCTATGCACAGCTGCTGGAGGAGCAAAACCTGCCGAGGGAAAGCGGGGAGTGTGCAACCGCACTGAAGGAGCAGGCGGAAAAGCTGAATTTTTTGATTGCCTCACTGGTAAAGCTGTCCCGGCTGGAAACAGGGGTATTAACCATGCGTCCCGCACAAAACGCCCTGGAGCCCATGTTGAAGGAGGCAGCGGGGCAATTTATGCCCCTGGCAGCCCGAAAGGGTCTTCAATTTGAGGTGGAAGCCACGGAAGCCTCCGCTGTTTTTGACCCCAAGTGGACCACCGAGGCGTTATGCAACCTGGTGGATAACGCCGTCAAATACACTTCCAAGGGAGCTATAACCCTTTCCGTAAAAGTTTACGATATGTTTTGCCGCATTGATGTGGCCGACACGGGAATAGGAATTTCAGAAGGGGAGCAGGCCAGGATTTTTTCACGGTTTTACCGTTCACCCTCTGTAAGCGATAAGGAGGGTGTGGGTATCGGCCTCTATCTGACCCGCCAGATACTAGCCGGACAGGGAGGATATGTTAAGGTTGCCTCCTCCTTAGGCAAGGGCTCCGCTTTTTCAATGTTTCTGCCCCGAAAGGCGTAAATAGGCCTAATTCATTATTATTGCCCAGCGCCTTTTTCCCTGTTTAAAGTGAATTCTTACAATACTGTTAGAATTGGAAACTGCCGGAAAGATTCTGGAAAGAAACTTATGGTAAAGTCTGTATTGTAACCATCAATACAGATTTTTTATGGGAGGAATCCGATAATGACCGTTTTGGAGACCAAGGATTTAGTTAAGATATACGGTGCCGGAGAAAATGCCGTTCATGCTCTGGCAGGCGTCAGCCTGAAGGTGGAAAAGGGGGAATTTGTAGCCATCGTGGGGACCTCCGGCAGCGGAAAATCCACGCTTCTTCACATGCTGGGCGGGCTTGACCGCCCTACCGGAGGCACGGTTCGAGTTGAGGACAGTGACCTTTTTTCCCTTAAGGATGAAGAGCTGATTATATTCCGCCGCCGCAAGATCGGCTTTGTGTTCCAGAATTACAACCTGGTTCCCGTGCTCAATGTTTATGAAAACATCGTCATGCCCATTCAGCTGGACGGAAGCCTGCCTGATTCGGCCTATATTGACAGCATTATCGAAACCCTGGGCCTTAAGCAAAAGCTGGAGAACCTTCCTAATAACCTTTCCGGGGGACAGCAGCAAAGAGTGGCCATTGCGCGGGCGTTAGCCGCAAAGCCCGCCATTATACTGGCGGACGAGCCCACGGGAAACCTGGATTCCAAAACCAGCCAGGACGTATTGGGCCTGCTTAAGATAACCAGCCGGAAATTCATGCAGACCATTGTCATGATAACCCATAACGAGGAAATCGCCCAGATGGCCGACCGCATCGTTCGCATTGAGGACGGCCTCATTTCGGCTCGATAAGGGGGTGAGGGTATGAACGTAGCCAACAGAAAATACATACGCCACCTGAGCATGAAAAGCATGAAGGCGGCCAGAGCAAGAAATACCATAGCCATTTTAGCCATTGCACTTACAACCGTTCTTTTTACATCCTTGTTTACCATTGGGCTTTCCATAAACCATTCCATTCAGCAGGCCAATTTCCGGCAGCTGGGAGGATGGAGCCATGGTGACTTTAAAAATTTAACCAGGAGCCAGTTTGACACGCTGAAAGCCGATCCCCTCATCAAGCAGTACGGGCTTAGGCGTTTTGCAGGCATGGCATCAGGCGCTCCGTTTCAAAAGTCTCATGTGGAAATTGGGTACAGCGACGCCAATAACGCCCACTGGATGTTCTGCGACCCCGTTGAGGGGCGTCTGCCTGCCGAAGGCACCAATGAAGCCGCAACCGATACCCGGGTTCTGGGGCTGCTGGGCGTCGAGCCTGTTTTGGGCAATACCTTTACCCTAACCTTAGATTCGGATGGTACGGAGGTTACGGAAACCTTTACCTTAAGCGGCTGGTGGGAATATGACGGGGCTATGGCAGCCAGCCATGTGCTTCTTCCCCAGAGCCGGGTTCAGGCTGTCTACGATCAGGTGGGCATCGGGCAGGGCATTGGCAGAGACGGCATAACCGGTTCATGGAATATGAGCGTTATGCTGGGAAGCTCCCTTAACATTGAACAGGATCTTATGAAGATATTGGAACGAAATGGCTATCAAAACAGAGATCGAACTATATCGGAAAGCTATGTTCCTGTCGGCGTTAACTGGGGCTACACAGGCGCCCAGTTTTCAGACAGCGTCGACCCGGTTACTGTTCTCGCCGTTGTGGCACTGCTTTTCGTCATTATGCTCACTGGGTATCTGATTATTTACAATGTATTCCAGATCTCAGTTACAAACGATATCCGCTTTTACGGCCTTTTGAAGACTATTGGCACCACCGGAAGGCAGGTTAAGCGCCTGATACGCTGGCAGGCGCTGGCTTTATCCGGCATGGGCATTCCTCTTGGACTGCTGGTAGGCTATGGTGTCGGTATTAAGCTCACGCCGGTTATTCTTGCGCGGCTGGACGGAACCGAATCGAACGCTCTGTCCTCAAGTCCGCTGATTTTTATAGGCTCCGCACTTTTCGCCCTGGTAACGGTTATCATCTCGTGCCGCAGGCCCGGACGCCTGGCTGCCGGAGTGTCCCCCGTTGAAGCCGTCCGCTATACCGAAGGGAAGACGGGCGGAAAGCCGGTGCGCAGGGTGCAAGCCGGTGCGTCCCTTTTTAAAATGGCCTATGCCAATCTGGGGCGCAGCAAAAGCAAGACCGTCATAACCGTTATTTCCCTTTCCATGGCCATCTTGCTGCTTAATATAACGGTTACCTTTACAAACAGCTTCGATATGGATAAATACCTGTCCGGAATGGCTTCGGATTTTATAGTCTCCGATGCGGTGTATTTTCAAACAGGGGCTTTCTGGAGCGAGGCCAACGCCTTGCCGGAGTCCGCCCTCTCTCAAATAGAGGCCCGACCGGGTATAGAAGGGGGCGGCCGTGTTTACGGCAGGACCGCCCAAGTGGAGGAATTTATTACAGAAGACTATTACCGGGTTAAGTATGGTAAGTGGAATGATGTGGAAACACTTAATCACGGTATTGGCTTTGCTGAAAAAAACGAAGAGGGCCTTTTGGCCGAATCCGTTGAGCTTTATGGCATGGAGCCGTTTATCCTTAACAGGCTTCACGTGCTCCAGGGCGACCTTGCCAGGCTACAGGAGCCGGGAGGAAGATATATTGCGGCCGTGTACAATGAGGATGATTATGGCAATCCCCTGGAGGACTCACACTGGGCAAGGCTGGGGGATAAGGTTACCCTACGCTATGTGGAGGAGTATGAGTTTTATGACCCCGATACAGGTAAAATTCTGGATCCTTTAAACATACCCGGTGATCAGCCCTACCGTTACCGGGCGAAAAGCTATGAGGACCGGGAGTATGAAGTGGCGGCACTGGTTGTCGTACCTAATTTCCTCAGCTACCGCTATTACGGAAATGACCAGTTTGTGATGAACGATCAGACCTTTATGAAAGATACCGGTACAAATTCTGTCTTGTATTATGCATGTGATATGGATGATAACAGCATGGATTCCATGGAAGCCTTTCTCTCCGAACTGACGGAGCATAGGATGACTCAGCTGGATTACGAGAGTAAAGCCACCTATGCGACGGAATTTTATGCCTTCCGCGATATGTTTCTGCTGTTGGGAGGTGTACTGAGCTTTATTGTAGGGCTTGTGGGCGTGCTTAATTTCCTTAACGCGGTATTGACGGGTATTCTGACCCGGCGCCGTGAGTTTGCCATGCTTCAGGCGGTGGGAATGACGGGAAGGCAGCTTAAGACCATGCTCATTTATGAGGGCCTTGGCTATGCTTTTGGCGCGGTGGGCGCATCACTTATTCTATGCCTTGCTTTTGCCCCGGTTTTATCCAGGGTGCTGGAAAGCGTTGCCTGGTTTTTTACCTACAGGTTTTCCCTTCTGTCCATTTTACTGCCCGGTCTTGTTTTCGCGGCTTTTGGCATTGCGCTGCCGCTTTTAGTGTACCGTGCCGTGTCCAGGCGCTCCGTTGTTGAGCGGCTGAGAGAAGCGGAATAACCCTCCATAGGATAATCTTATCGTTTTCATAATCAAAGCTGGGGAGGGGATCAAACCCCCTCCCTTGTAGCCAAATTTGCTTACGCAAATGGCTACAAAAAAAGAGGATTGCACCGGCAATCCCCTTTTTTACTTATATAGGCGTTTAAAGCATTAAATTTCAGGAATAACGATTTCGATTTCCCTGCCAAGATTCGAGGATTTTGCAATACCGTCAATAATGGCCTGATTGTAAAGAATCTGGCTGGAGGGAACGGGTGCGGGTGTGTTATTCTTAATGGCATCCAGAAAGGTGCGGATCTTCTTATCGAAAAGACCGGGGCCTTTGTTGTCAATAATGGGAATAACGGTTTCCACCTGAGCTCCTGCCACCTCATGGTAAATCTTCATAGCTCCGCCTACGCTGCCATTCCAGCACTCGGTAGAGGGAATGCGAAGACCGGCCTTGGTTCCGAGGATGATGGTATCACCGGGAGTGTCCAGGTTCATCGCCCAGGCGATGCGGAAATCCAGAATAATACCGCCCTCAAGGCGTACAAAGGCTGCCGCGAAATCATCCACACCGAACTTGGCGCCGTATTCCGGATGGGTGGGATAGTAGCTGGGGCGGGTGCCGAAGAAGGCGCTCTTGTAACCGCTTACGGTTAAGGGCTTGGGATAGCCGATGGCATTGAGCACCATATCCAGAGAGTAGCAGCCGATGTCGCCTAAAGCGCCAATGCCTGCCGTATCCTTCTCAATGAAGGAGGTGCCGAAGGGAGTGGGGATGCCCCGTCTTCTTCCGCCGCCGGTTTGGATGTAATAAATCTGGCCCAGCTCTCCTGAGTCCACAATTTTCTTAATCATTTTCATGTTTTCGTCAAAGCGGGGCTGAAAGCCGATGGAAAGAACCTTGCCGCTTTTCTTTTCGGCGCGGCAGATTTCTGCGGCTTCTTCCAGGGTGACGCACATGGGCTTTTCGAGAAGCACGTTAACGCCCTTTTCAAGTGCGGCAATGGCGCATTGCGCATGGGTGGCGTTATAGGTGCACACGCTTACGGCATCCAGAGCTTCTGCTTCTAAAAGCGCAGTGTGGCTTTCATAGGTACGAACGTTTTCAACGCCGTGTTTTTCAAAAAAAGCTTTGGCCTTGCCGGGAACAAGATCGGCGCCTGCCACGATTTCCACATCAGGCATGTTCTTGTAGCTTGCAATATGGGCGTCGGCTATCCAGCCTGTACCAATAATGCCTACTTTTAGCTTGCGGCTCAGGTCTATCTTTATGTCACCTGCATCCGCTTCTTTGAACCGGTTAAGAATTTCCTCTTCTTTTTGAGCCATGATTACCCTCCTTATGTGCGGTATTGACTGTCATAGTTGGTGGGTGCTTGAAAATTTTTCTAATGCGCCCACCAAAAACATGGTAGCAGTTTTAGATTTAAAAGACAAGGCAATACGAGGATTTATAAGGCTTCAGAACAATTTTTTTCAAGCCGGTTTGAGCTCTTTACTCTATACCCTCAACCTCTGCCAAAAGGGCTTTTTTCGTGTCCAGCCGGTAGGTTTTAAACTCAAAGCCCGCTAAGGTAACCTCCTTTTTTAGCGCCAGCGAAGGAATTTCAACAATGGTTTTACGGGGGCTCCCGGTAGGCTCATAAAGTCTTAGAATATAGTCGTCGCCCTCCTCCGCCTTTTTAAAAACGCTGAGCTGAACCGATTTGTCGGACAAGGTGAGAAAGGAGGAAAGGGGAGTGCCGTCACCGGAAGGAAAGAAGGACAGGGCATAGGGCTTCTCATTCATCACCAGGGCTTCCCTGTCGATGCGCTCAAGCCTTTCTTCAACGGAGCCTGCATTCAGGCGGAAGGTATAAAGGCGCTCACCCTGATCCATACGGGGCAGGAAACGGTCCTGAACCAGAATGGGCCTGTCGCCTATGGGATGGGCGCAGTAGCCTGCCCCCCTTAACAGGGACATGTAAATGGCGCCGTCCTCTGAGCTGGAGCCGTAGAGGCCGTCATTAACCAGAGTAACAGCCTGATTATCCCTTGTGGATTCCAGCATGGTCCATTTTTGCGCGACAACCTCCTGCCCGTCATGTGCCAGATCCTTAATGCCAAAAGCCGTCTGGCCTCTGTAGCGGCTTTCTGTAAGCCGGGTGGGTATAAAGAGCTTGAGCATTTTGTCCTTTTCGTTCCAATACACCCGAAGGCTTACTTCTATTTCCGTACCCCGTTTAGGAAGCTTGTAGATCTGGCAGATAAAGGAATGGTTGAAGGAAAAGACCGCTTCTACCACCGTGCGCACCTCCCCGTCCTCTATGACCCGGACAGAGGGAAGAAGGACGTCCTTGACGCCTGAGAAATCGCTGCCTGCGCCAGGCTTCATAAGAGTAAAAGCACCGGCCGCAGGGCCCAGTGTGTTTGTGTCCATACGCCAGGGATCCTCATTGTCATGAAAGACCAGAGGCGCAAAGGCTCCCTCTTTGAGATAGGAGAGGCCCCTTATACGGTATTCATCAATAAGTCCGGTAAGGGTGTTTATAACAACCTTTAATTCCTCTGTTTCAAAGGTAATGGTTCCTTTATCCTCCGAGAGGGTTGGAAGGGGCTTGCTTTTTAAAAGCTCAATCCGGCAGTCAAAGCGGTTCATGGATGAGGGCGCCAGCTCTGCCTCAAATACCACCCGCTTTCGCCAGTCCAGATTGAGATTGCTCCCTTCCTTTTCCGGCTGGGAGGGAAGGCGGACGTCGTTTCGGTACACCACAGGCATGGAAAACTCCTCCGCCCAGTTTTGATCCGCAAGCATAAACTCACATTCGAAAAAGCCCTTCACAGGATAGGGATGGGGGTTATAAATGAGAATGGGGTACTCGGAAAGCCGGGCAAGGGGCTGGCCGGAGGAAAGGGAAAAAAAGGCCCTCGCCTTAAGGCGGGCTGCAATTTCCAGTCCATGGCTCAAAAGGCGCAGGGAGGCTTCCTCCGCAGCCTGAATGGAGGAGCCGGGGAGAATATCGTGAAACTGTGCGGTCATTAAATCGCAAAGCGCCTCATTAAGCTCCCTGGAGGGGTATAGAAGCCCTGAGGACAGGGCGGCCGCCGACAGCATTTTCTCCGTCATGTAAAGCTCGTTTTCAAGCCTCCGGTGAAGCTGCTTTATACGTACCATGGAGGTGTAGCAGCCTACAAAACGGGGATTCAAATCACCCTCGTAAACAGGCAGGCCCTTTTCGCCGGAGGCTTTGCCAAGCTCGGTGAAATAGTTCTCCGGGGTGGAGTGAAGAATTTCATGGGAAGGGCTTTGGGCCATCAGCCCTCTGATATCGGTCAAATCCTTGCGGGAGGGGCCTCCGCCGTGGTTTCCAACACCCCAGAGCACAAGCCCTGAATCCTTTTGCGCGTTTGAGTCCATCCAGGCTTTTATTTTTTCAGCGGCTTTTCCCATAAGGCTGTTGTAGCCCCCGCTGATTTTATGGGCCATCACCCTGCTCCCATTGTAGCCCTGCCAGAAAAAGTCGTCGGCGGGAAGCTCCGGCATGTGGTCGGGGCGCATGAAGAGATAGGAGTCATAACCGGCCTTTGCAAGTATTTGGACAAGTCCGCGGCTATGGCCGAAGGAGTCCACATTGACGGCAGTGGTGGGCCTTACCTGAAAGGCTTTTTCAAAATAGGCCCGCCCCAGAAGGATTTGCCGGATGAAGGATTCACCGGAGGGCATATTGCAGTCGGGCTGCAAATACCAGCCCCCCATAATATTCCATTTGCCCTTGGCAACCAGGCACTTTATTCTCTCAAAGAGGGCAGGCTCATATTCCTCCACCCATTTGTAGAGGATGACCTCGTTATGATTGAAGACATAGCCGTCCTCCTCCTCGCAGAAATCTGCCGCTGCCCGGAAGGTTGATATGGCCGCTGCCGCCCCTTCCTCCCATTCCCATTGCCATACCGGGTCCAGGTGGGCGTTGCATACAAGATAAAGGCGTTTTTTGCTTCCGCTTTCACTTTTCATAAGAGATTCCTTCCTTTCCCGAAGATCCTTAGCCTTATAGCGTTTATGCAATGTAAAGCCAAAACCGTCTTAAACTGAAACGGTTGTCTTAAGCTTAAACCGGCGTAAGCCTAAGCCGTTTAATACACTTTTATTATGAGAGGGAAGAGAAGGCGTGTACATGGCCTTTTCTAATAGAAAGCGGTCTTATTATGATAAGGGTGCTAATGGACCTTATTTGGATAAAACAGGGCTTGAAAAGCCCGGCAGCTGTGCTATTCTGAAAGTGAAAGGATAGGGAGAGCTTATGGATATTGGATTTTGGAAGCTTCACCTGCCGGCTGTCTTTAACGGTATGTGTTCCGAAATACGGGTCGAGGATGCGGTGGTGGAATGGATAGATATTATTTTTGAACAAGTCGGCAATGCCCGGGGCTGTCCTGTTCACACCCATACCTGGTATGAGTTCAACTATGTCTTATCCGGTCAGCTTCTTACGGATTTTGGCCAAGGCATGAGGACGATTCCCCAGAACAGCTTTTTCCTCATACCGCCGGGGATGCCCCATGCCCATGAATACAACCGAGCCAGCCCCCACGAGGGCCTGTGCATTCGATGGCGCATAAGAAATGCCAATCCGGAGGAAGCGGCAGTACCGTCGGGCACACCTTCCTTTTACCGGCAGCTTGAAAGTCTTCAAAGCTGGAAGCCCGGAGCCAATGCCGACACTTTCGTTACAGGGGTGCTTTTGGACGGCTTTTTAAAGGCTGCCCAGGAAGGGGGGACACCCCGTTCGCTAAAGCTTCAGCTTGTACGCCTGTTGGAAAGGCTTGTTTTCCTCCATGGAAGCAGAAAAGAGGAAAGGCAATCGGTAAGCACCGATCCCCTTCTGCGTAAAATTGAGATTTATCTTGAAGATACCCAGGGAAAGATCCGCGTTGAAAAGCTGGCTGATTCCCTTCATTTAAGCTATGGTCATCTGGCACGGCTTTATAAGGCCAAAACGGGAATAACCCTTGTTGAGCGCATGAATATTCTAAGGCTGGAAAAAGCGGCTCTTCTTCTTAAGGAGCCGGAGATGCGGGTTAAGGAGGCAGCCGAAAGGGCCGGCTTCTTTGACCCGATTTACTTCAGCAAGGCCTTTAAAAAGCATTTCGGAGTTAATCCCCGGACCTTTAAAATGCAATACTTTTATGTCAATGCTTTTATCAAAAAGAGAGGGAAAAGAAGGGGATAGGTCTCCTTGCTTGATTTATTTATGAAAAAGTTTTTGAAAGGCTTTGCTTTAGGAGTTTGGTAATGCAGGTATAACTGTTTAGATCAGGAAATTACGATAGAAAAGGTTATCAGAAGCTAATGATGTTTACTTAATTTGTGCTGCCATATTAAAGATAATTTCGGCCATTTCTTTTGTTGATTTGGTCATTTCCGATTTCAGACGGTGCATCCCACCACTGAGGTTCTTTTAACGGTGTTACTCTACGCCCTCATTCCCCGCTAAAAGGGCTTTTGGTATCCGAAGGGCAGTGGCGTCAACAAACAAACAGTCGGTCAGAATTGTGTGTTTTCGGCTTAAAGTGTATAATTTAAACCAAGAAAAAGCGTTTATATTAGGAGATATAATACGAAAAGGAGGACGCTATGATTTCATCGATAATGGGTATTGCTTTTGATTGTCCGGATGCAAACGAGTTGGCAGATTTTTATGTTAAACTGTCAGGTTGGGAAAAGGAGATTTCAGGAGAGGAATTTGCAGCCATTCGTACACCTCAAGGGATATTGCTGGTCTTCCAAACAGTCGAGAACTATGTTCCTCCGGTCTGGCCATGGAGGGCTGGCGAACAACAGCAGATGGCCCATATTGATTTCAAAACAGACAATTTGCAGGAAGCTGAAGAACATGCAGTCAAATGTGGTGCAAAAAAAGCAGAAATCCAATATTACGATACTTCGTCCGTTATGTTTGACCCTGCGGGGCATCCCTTTTGCTTATCCACTATTCAGGAATAGGCGGCAGTAGCTGACTTTCCTCCAAAAGCATATTTCTTTGCTTTATTTTATAAAGTTCAAAAGCCCCCGGGGAATCTTGCTGTTTTATAAAAAAACGAAAACGGATACCTCAGGCAGGGGGATCCGTTTTCGCATGCAAAACCGTCTGGCGGCGGTCTTCTTACTTGTTTGGTATGACTTCTTCCTTATATACCCATACCCTGTCTGTCAGGCCATGGTTTCAAGCATTTCCACCGTTACCTCGCATTTAAGGGGTGAACCCTTAACAAAGGCCAGGTATTCGTCCAGCATGAGCTTGCCCATCCTGGCAATTTCATTGTTATGGCTTCCCGCGATATGAGGGGTTAAGAGCACATTGGGAAGGCTGTAAAAGGCGTGTCCCGGCTCCGGCGGCTCAGGAAAGGTAACATCCAAAAGTGCCAGACGGGTGGGATCCTCAGTAAGAGCCCGTACCAGATCCGCCTCCACTACCTGGGCTCCCCGGCCCGTATTAATAAAGGTGGCGTAGGGCTGCATTTTGGAGAACAGGGAATAATTGAGCATGCCTTTGGTTTTTTCGTTATTGGCAAGGTGGTTGGAGATGATGAAGCATTCTTCAAAAAGCTTTTCCAGGCTGCACTTTTCAACTCCCAGCTCATCGGCCTTTTCCTGGGGCAGGAAAGGATCGAAAACGCAAATATCCATGCTGAGGGTTTTCAGCATCCCAATAACCAGCTTGCCAATCATACCGGCACCGATGATGCCCACCTTTGTTCCCGCATAATTGCCGGGAAAATAAGCCACATACTCGCGGGCTTCCCGGTGGCTCTTTTCCTTGAAGAGGCCTGTCGCCTTGTAAAAGCCCTTGTTGGCAAGAACAATTTGGGCGGCGGTATATTCCGCTACCGGAACGGCATTAGCCGAAGCAGCCGAAAAAACGTGGACACCCTTTGCCAGAAAGGGCCTTGCAAAAGGCTGCACCGATCCGGCACCGTAAAAGACAGCCTTAAGTGAAGGGAAAAAGTGGCCTATCTGCTCTTCTGTAAGAGCAGGCATACCCCAGGTTGAAAAGATATATTCAACCTTTGACAGCTCGCTTTCCCGGCCAGGAAGCTCCTTTTCGGTAAGAACCTCGGGCACAAAAACAAGCTCCTTGTTCAATTGCTCACGGGCAGACGCGTTAAAGGCCCTGTTGATAACATTGGCTCCTCCATTGGTTAAATACACGGCATTCATATAGTTCCTCCCAGTAACTTAAGTAAAAAGTCTGCGTCCTCCAGAAATTGCTGGGGAGCGTCATCCTTAACGAATTCAAGTATGTAATGGTTTTCAATAGCCGCACCTATTCCGGCGGCAAGGGATATGCTTTTTACATAGCTGCGCCACATCTCCAGGCCCTCCTCTAGTGCATGGCGGGCATGGGGCGTCCAGTGGAAAACATGAATATTGGACAAATAGGGCTGGATTTCAGAAAGCTCTCTGGCGTTTTCCTCGTGAGAAATGTCGGGATTGGGCTGCCAGTAAGTTCTTAAATTAGGACAGCCATTGGGAAAGCCGGATGCCTTGAGCAGCTTTAACGCGCTGTCGGAGGTTTCCGTCAGCGTTCCCCTGTGGTATTCAAGACTTACCAGAAGTCCCTGTTCCGAAGCCAGGCTGCAAATCTGCTTCAGCTCATGTGCCGCCCGCTCGTAATAAGCCTCGTCGGCTTTTTGGGGCGGAAGCTGCCCTGCCCATATGCGGATATTGGGCGCACCCAGAGCCTTAGCGCTTTCAAGCACAGGAAGAAAGGCCCCACTGGCGTCTTCCTGGGCGCAAAGCCTGAAATAGGAGCCGTAGGACAGAACCTTTAAACCCGCCTTACGGGTTTTTTCGCCTGTCTCACGGGCGGAATCGGGATTTCCCGGAGGCACATGAATGTCCCCGCCCCATTCAATGCCTTCAAGCCCCCCTTGCAATGCTAATTTGATAATTTCGTCCACTGAAAGATTTCTGAAGGTTACGGAGGTTAATCCTGTCATAGTCCTCCTCCTTATTGAAAAGTTTTGACCGATACAAATTCCCCGTCTCCTGGAAGCTTCATGTTATTGGCCGGCGGGAGCCTGTATCAAGGAATAGCATACTACACCTTAACCGGCAAAACAATGCAGGCCATCCCCTTTAGAGGAAAAAATTTCTTGAACCCTGTCCGGGCTTGTCATAAACTTAACATAAAGTGTACCTTAACCGGATAGGCTTTAGAGCAAGTAATTCCGTGTGAATTTGACACCGGAGTACTGATAAAGCCGGTTAAGGATAAGCGGGAGGTAGAGATATGAACCCATTTCCTATGACGGGAAGCCAGCTTCCCGGAAACGGCCTGGACTTTGGCTTTTTGAACGATGCACCGGCAGGAAAGCACGGCTTCGTTAAGGTAGAGGACGGCCATTTTTATTTTGAAAACGGCACCCGGATCCGGTTTTTCGGAGTGAATCTGGTTTTCGGTGCCGCCATGCCCGATAAGGAAACAGCAGTGGTTATGGC
>JAEXPO010000163.1 GCA_023446675.1 Bacillota bacterium
CTCACGGAGCAACTGGAGGCGTCGGACTATATCCGATGGCAGGAGGACGGCTTTGAGCTCACCCAATGGGGGGCTTTTTGGGGAAACAACATTATAAGCGAATTGGTACAAGCCATTATAAAAGCCAGGATAAGGAATGCTTAATCATTCCTGTCCTGGCTTTTCAGCTTTTGGAAAGCTTTGCTTTTGATATCTTTAAGGGGTCTATCTTTTGGGGGTCTATCTTTAAGGGTTTGCTTTTTGACAATAGAAAAGGCCTTAAAGCAAGTATCAGGAGTTCTGATAATCACTGTAATACTGGAGCACACGGGGGACATACGCCTGAGTTTGGGCGTAAGGAGGAATGCCGTTGTATTTGCGTACGGCATTGGGGCCCGCGTTATAGGCAGCCAGAGCAAGCTCCACATCGCCGTCAAAGGCTTCCAGCTGATAGCTTAAATAGGCCGTTCCGCCGCGAATGTTCTGTTCGATATTGTAGGGATCCGTAACACCAAGGCCTTTGGCTGTTCCGGGCATAAGCTGCATGAGCCCCATGGCGCCGGAGGTGGACAGGGCAAAGGGCTGAAAAGAGGATTCGGCTCTCATTACCGAACGAACAAGGAGGGGATCCACTCCGTACTTTTCAGCCGAAGACTCTATGGCGGCGTCAATTCGGGGCATGAGATCCTTTATCTGGGTTTGGGAAAGCCTTACGTAATTGGATTCATAGGAACCGGATACCAGAGGGTACGTGCCCGTGGTAAGGCTGCCGTACTGGGCCATGAGGTTATTGTACAGGCCGTTTGAATAAAAGGTGGAAGTATTTAAAAGGGGTGCGTAATTGCTCAGTGTGGAGGTTAGCCCTGTTGCCGTGCTGTCACCACTTGAAAGGCCGCTTTGATTTAAAAGCGACTGATAAGCCGCAAGGCTTTGAAGAGTGGTGCCTGCTCCGTAATTGGTGCCAAGGGTGCTTGCAGCAGCTTCCTCAGTATCGGTTATATCGGATGAGGAAAGCCCGGCAGAACTCAAGGCAGCCTGAAAGTTTTCACTTGCATCGGACACACTCATATTGCGTGACGGCAGCCGGCTGTTAATTTCCGAAATCTTTTGTGCAATAAGCTCTGATACATTTAAGCTGGAGATATCCATTTAAATCCTCCGAATACTCCTGTTTGTATTAGGTGAAGGCAAACGCCTGTTTCACTTATTCATTTTATCGGCAAAAAGGGAGCCGGTCAAAACCCTTAAAAAGAAAAAAGGCCGTCAGGCCTTTTTCCTTTAAGAGCTTTTATGCCCTCATGCATTATTTGGTGGGGAATACTGGGTTTGAACCAGTGACTTCTACCGTGTGAAGGTAGCACTCTCCCGCTGAGTTAATCCCCCATGCAGATGTATTATACTTCCCGAAGGGTGCAAAGTCAACATGAACAGGTTATAAATGTATAAAAAACGGTACAATACGCAGATGCTAGACCCAAATACAACAAATTTCAGCGTAAAAGTGGTGCCCGAATGGACGGGACATGAAAAATCTCCCTGTGGGTCCTGTTCGTATTGACACCTCTATCGATGAAATATAAAATGTTTCTATTGAATAAACGGGGGTATTCCTTTTATGCAAACAAAATATATTTTCGTGACCGGCGGCGTGGTTTCCGGAATAGGCAAGGGCATCACCGCGGCTTCTTTGGGTCGCTTGCTCAAGGCCAGAGGGATCAAGGTTTCCATGCAGAAATTCGATCCCTATATTAATGTGGATCCCGGTACCATGAGTCCCTATCAGCACGGGGAGGTCTTTGTAACCGACGACGGCGCGGAAACGGATCTGGATTTGGGGCATTACGAACGCTTTGTTGACGAGAATCTTACCGCCAACAGCAATGTCACCACAGGTAAAATTTACGGATCCGTCATCAATAAGGAGCGCAAGGGTGATTTCCTTGGTGCTACGGTCCAGGTTATTCCTCACATTACCAATGAAATTAAGGATAGAGTTTACCGAATCGGCAAAAACGAGGCTACGGATGTGGTCATCACAGAAATCGGCGGTACCGTAGGCGATATTGAGAGCCTGCCTTTTCTTGAGGCCATCCGTCAGGTTTCCGCGGAAGTGGGTAAACAGAATGTGCTTTATATCCATGTTACGCTGGTTCCCTACCTGGGGAAGTCCGGAGAGCTTAAAACCAAGCCCACTCAGCACAGCGTCAAGGAGCTTCTGAGCATCGGTATCCAGCCGGATATGATTGTGCTTCGTACAGAAAAGCAGCTTTCGGAAGAAATAAAGACAAAGATAGGCCTTTTCTGCAATGTTTCGCCGGATGCGGTCATTCAGAACCTGGATGCGGATACCCTGTATGAGGTTCCTCTTATGCTGGAGGCCGAGGGCCTTGCGGCAGCAGCCTGCAGAAAGCTTGCTCTCAACTGCGGTGAAGCCGATTTGACAGAGTGGACATGCATGGTGGACCGGAGCAAGCAGCTTAATAAAAAGGTGCGTATTGGTCTTGTGGGCAAGTACGTTGAGCTTCACGACGCTTATCTGAGCGTGGCTGAATCCCTGCGCCACGGCGGTATCGCCCATTCGGCTGAGGTTGAAATTGACTGGGTCAGCTCTGAAGGCCTTACCTGTGAAAATTATGAAGAGGTCTTAAGTAAGGTGGACGGTATTTTGGTGCCCGGCGGCTTTGGCGACAGAGGCATAGAAGGAAAGATTCTGGCTGTGAAATATGCTCGTGAAAAGAAGGTTCCCTATTTCGGAATCTGTCTTGGCATGCAAATGGCTGTTATTGAGTTTGCCCGGCATGTGACGGGGCTTGACTGCGCCAACAGCACGGAATTCTTAAAGGATACCCCTCATCCTGTTATCGATCTTATGCCTGATCAGCGGGATATTGAGGAAATGGGCGGAACCATGCGCTTGGGGCTCTATCCCTGCAAGCTTTCCGAAGGGTCCATTGCCAGAGAGGCTTACGGAAAAGAGCTTATTTACGAGCGCCACAGGCATCGCTACGAATTCAACAATTTCTTCCGGGATCAGCTTATTGAGCAAGGGCTTCTTATAACAGGACTCTCCCCCTCGGAGCGCCTTGTGGAAATTGTGGAGCTAACCGGACACCCCTGGTTTGTGGGCGTTCAGTTCCATCCTGAGTTCAAATCCCGTCCCAACAAGCCCCATCCTCTTTTTGCGGGCTTTATCGGGGCCTCCATTAAAAACAGCGAAGAAAAGGAATGATTTTCGGATCTTTGTGCCAAAAGGAAGAGTAAAGGAATATTCCCCCTTAAATGTTTTGCTTTAAAAGCATTTGACAGACAAGCTTTGGAAACCTCATCCGAAACCTTTCCATGGGAAATTTGACCGCCTGAATTTAAATTCTGGATTTAGAGAATAATGAAGGCAGACGAATAAATGGATGGTGATTGGGATGAGGTTTCATAAAGCGGATGTGTTAAAAATTGCTGCGGTTCTGTTAGTGACAGTTATCATTTTATGCACAATAATAAGCGACTCCACTCAGGAAGAAATCGCCGGGAGTGTGGTTCGGCTGCACATTTTAGCCAACAGCGATTCAGAAGCGGATCAGGCTCTTAAGCTTAAGGTCAGGGATGCCATCCTGGGTTTCGTAACAGATAGGTATCCCCAAAATGCGGGCAAGGCTGAGGCCGAGGCTTATCTTAAAAACAGCCTTCCTGAAATTCAGCGGATTGCCAGGGACGTCCTGGCGGCCAATGGCAGCTATGCGGATGTTAAGGCCAGCTTCGGAAGATACGCCTTTCCCACCAAGGCCTATGAGAATGTTTCCTTACCCGCAGGCATTTACGAAGCCGTTCGGGTGGAAATAGGGGAAGCCAAGGGCCAGAACTGGTGGTGCGTTATGTTCCCGCCTTTGTGCCTGGCGGATTCCGGATCGCTGAAAATGACCGACGAGGCCATGCTTCAGCTTAAGAAGGAATTAGGGGACGGCAATTACGAGCTGATTACAGAGCTTGCCAATACGGCGGATGTTAAAGTAAAGGTGCGTTTCCGGCTGGTGGAGCTGGTGGAAAACTCAAAAATGCGTCTGGCAGAGCTTATCCAAAATATGTTTTAGTCATGCTTTGAATGATATGCTGACAGGCTGTAAAGATGTCAGGATTAATTTTATATTGGGAGAGGCTTAAGGATGGTTAAAATCCTTTATGAAGACAATCATCTTCTTGTGGTGGTAAAGCCCCCTGATATTCCGGTACAGGCCGATATCAGCGGGGCTTTGGATTTACTGAACCTGTTGAAGGGGTATTTGAAGGAAAAGTACAATAAGCCCGGAGAAGCCTATTTAGGGCTTGTACATAGGCTTGACCGCCCTACGGGAGGGGTCATGGTTTTTGCAAAAACCTCCAAAGCGGCAGGTCGGCTTTCGGAGCAAATAAGGGAGCGCCTCACGGGAAAAACCTATCTGGCCGTGGTCAACGGTCTTTTGGCAGAGAAGGAAGGGGCTTTTTCCGACTGGCTTTTGAAGGATACCCGCACCAATATGGTAAAGATAGTCCCTCCCAATACCAAGGGTGCCAGGGATGCGGTGCTGGGCTATCGTGTACTGGAAGAGAAGGACGGCTTAAGCCTTGTCAGTGTCCGTCTGCTTACGGGCAGGGGACATCAGATTCGCGTACAGATGGCTCATCATGCCGCCCCGCTGGTAGGCGACAGGCGCTATGGCAGGGAAACCGGCCCAGGGCCTGCCGCGTCCTCACAGGTGAGCGGAAAAGGCTTGATTCAAAATGGGGAGGGCAATGAAAGCGGCAGAAAAGGGCGGGGCCCGGAAGAGGGGATGGCCCTCTGGGCTTATGAGCTAAGCTTTGCCCACCCTGTTAAAAAAGAGGAGCTGGTCTTTTCAGAGCCTCCCCCTGCCAAGTGGCCCTGGAATCTTTTTGAGGTCATTTGGGAC
>JAEXPO010000223.1 GCA_023446675.1 Bacillota bacterium
TACGGAGCCTGTGATTTATGGTATTGACATTACGGGCAGCACCTTTTTAAAGGAGGCGGGAATTTATGGGGATACCTTAATTGCCACCTTCGGCCATGACAGTGCTTATCCCGCCAACGGAGAAGCCTTGCTGACAAAACTTATCGGTTCCGTTAAGGAAAGTAAATGATATTATTCTAATTGGGCATCGTCACAGAAAGGGGGGGGCTTATGTTTGAATTGAATGTACAAAACCAGGGAGGAAATTCCCTTGTCATTTTCATGAAGGGTGAAATTGACATCTATTCTGCGCCAGGCTTTAAAGACAGCCTTTATTCCGCCATCGGTGAAGGCGGGGAGGATGTGGTTCTGGATTGTACTCACCTGTCCTACATTGACAGCATGGGGCTTGGCATTCTTGTAGGAGCGCTTAAACGCATTCGTCAGAATCAGCGGAGTATGGTGGTGAGAAATCCCAGGTCCAATGTTCGAAAGCTTTTTAAAATAACCGGCTTGGACAAGGTTTTCATTTTGGAGGAGGCTAAGGCATGAGCGCTGTAGACACCGTATCCGTAAAAGTTCCCCTTAAGGCTGAGTTTGTGAGCATTGTCAGGCTTACCGCCTCTGGCATTGCCAGCAGACTGGGTTTTGACATTGATACCATTGAGGATATTAAGGTGGCGCTTTCCGAGGTCTTGAACAAAATTATAAAAAATGCTCCTGAGGGGGACAGCGTTTCCATTGATTTCAGTTTTTCCGAAGACGGTATACTCATAGGCTTTGTGTTGGATCAGGGCGCTCCTGACCGCCTCTTTGACAGGGAAACGGATGAATTCGCATGGGCTATTATCAGCACCTTAATGGATACGATGGAAATCCATGAAAAGGGTCCTGTATGGATAACCATGGAAAAAAGACTTGGAAAGGCAGTTGGGGATGAGCAGTAGACCGGATGTTCGGGAGGACAGAGAACAGGCGGAGAAAGTACTATTCGAACAATATTACAAGGACAGGGACATTAATGTGCGCAATGCCATTGTGTCCCGCTATATGTACCTTGCCGATATTATCTCCAAGAAGTTCATCAACAGGGGTGTTGAGTGGGATGACATTTACCAGGTGGCCTGTGTTGCCCTTATCAATGCCGTGGAGAGGTTTGACACCAGGGAGGATGTTAAGTTTGTCAGCTTTGCTACGCCTACCATCATAGGCGAAATTAAGCGCTATTTCAGAGATAAGGCCTCGGTTATCCGTATTCCAAGGCGTATCTATGAAGTGTATCAGAAGGTGAATCAAGCCAGGGAGTTTCTCATGCAGCAGTTGAAGAGAGCCCCCAAAATTGATGAAATTGCCGAGTACCTCAACATGAAGGAAGAGACAATACTTGAAATAATAGAATCCTGGAATGTATACAATATTCAATCCTTTGACCAGGCTGTCTATGACGAAGACGATCTGGAGCTTCATGAAACCGTAGGAGAAGATGACGAAACCTTTGAGAAAATCAATAACCGTGATTTTCTTGAAAAAGCTATGGAAAATTTCAGTCCCCCCGAAAAGCAGTTTATTAAGCTGAGGTTTTTCGAAAACAAAACGCAGAAAGAAATTGCCAACCATTTCAATGTTTCACAGATGTACATATCGCGCATGGAAAAAAGAACCCTTGAAAAATTTCGTATGATTTTAAAGAAATGAGACGGTTCCCTTTTCAACCGCTCCTTTTTTGGGTAAATAGTTCTTGTTGGTTTAGTCCAAGCGGAGGTAACATGTAATGGTTGACAGTGTCGAGAGATTAGAAAGAAAAACAGTTTACAGTGAGCTCATCGCAAGTGATGCCTATGAGGTGTGCAAGGAAGTGCGCACCATTCTTGACAGGCTTCAGACCGCCTATCACATTAACAGCGATCAGAGCTTTGACATCCGTGTCATTCTAAGCGAACTTTTACAAAATGCCATGAAGCACGGCAACAGCCAGGATACGGATAAGAAAATCCTTGTGGACATCTGGCTTCAGGACAATATGCGGGAGCTGGCTATTTCAGTTGCGGATCAGGGCCTGGGCTTCGATGTGGGGGAAACTCTGTGCCGAAAGCAAATGGCTATGAAAAAATGCGATCCCCTGGAAATGGATGAATCCGGCAGAGGCTTGTGCATTGTTAAGGATCTGTGCCAGGGCATGGAATTCAACAGCAGGGGTAATGCTATCACCGTGACAAAAAGATTGGATACCCTATAAGACTGCATTCGTTAAGACAGTTATGGGAAATCCTTTTTCTGAATAAGCTTTATATAGGATGAAGCTTATTCCTTTTGGGGACCGTATTTGTAAGCAGGAAATACAGGTTAAGGCTTAAAAAATCCTGACCTGTCGATTCGGAAAACAAAGGTAAGGGAAGGACAAACTCTTTTCTTGTTCTTTGAATGCATACTATGATATAATGGCAACAAGGAGATGAGGCTTAATGATGAAGTGTTCTATTTGCAAGGAAAATGTAGCAGTCGTGTTTATCACGCGTGTCATAGATGGAAAAACCGAACCCATGGGATTATGTATGTCCTGTGCGCAAAAGCAGGGATTCGCGCCCCTCCAGCAGATGATTACCCAAACAGGTATGACCCAGGAGGATATGGAGAATCTCAACCACCAAATGACGGATTTATTTGGAGATATGTCCATGGATGAATTAATACAGGCAATACCCGGGGAGCAGGAACAGGAGCATGAGCAGCCCCAGCCTCAGAGCGGCAAGGCCGGGCCTGAGGACGCGGGAGGCAATCCCATGCTGCGCTTTATAAACAGCGCCTTTTCCAAGTTCGGCCCCATGGGGACAGGAGGCACTATGAATGCCGGTGGCCCCGAAAAAACCAATATTCCTTCGGGAAACAGTGTTAAAAATGAGCCCGGCAAGCCCCCAAAGAGTAATTTCAAGCATCTTGGCACCTATGGTACCAACCTTAACGACAAAGCCAGAAGCGGCAGCATTGACAGGGTTGTAGGCCGTGAAAAGGAAATTGAGCGGGTTATTCAAATACTCAACCGCAGAAGCAAAAACAACCCGGTGCTGGTGGGGGAGCCCGGTGTGGGTAAAACCGCCATTGCCGAAGGGCTTGCCCTGCGAATTGTGGAGAAAAAGGTTCCCAATAAGCTTTTAGAAAAGGAAATCATTCTTCTGGACCTGGCGGCGATTGTTGCCGGAACCCAGTTTAGAGGCCAGTTCGAGGCCAGGATGAAGGCCATTATTGACGAAGCCAAGACCCATGGCAATGCCATTTTGGTCATTGACGAGGTACACAATATAGTGGGAGCAGGGGAGGCCGAAGGCGGTGCCATGAACGCGGCCAATATCCTGAAGCCTGCATTGGCCAGAGGCGATGTGCAGATTATCGGCGCCACCACCCTGGAGGATTACCGAAAGCACATTGAAAAGGATTCGGCCCTTGAACGCCGTTTTCAGCCGGTAACCGTCAACGAGCCCAATATGGAGGATACCATCCAGATCCTTATGGGGATTCGGGAATACTATGAAAACTTCCACCAGGTCCGCTTTTCCGACGAGGTTATCGCCAATGCGGTTAAGCTGTCCTCACGGTATATTCATGACAGGTTCCTGCCCGATAAGGCCATAGACGTTATTGATGAAGCGGGATCCAGAGTAAACCTTCGCAACCAGGGCAGCCTTGAGCTGGAAAGTCTTAAGTTCGAGCTTAAAAATATCCAGGATCTGAAGGAGCAGGCCGCTCTCCATGATGATTACAAGCGGGCTGCCGAATATAAAATTGAAGAGTGCCGGATACTGGATAAAATAAAGCTTCTGGAGGACGAAGCAGGAACTCTGGACGTTACCTTAGAGGATATTGCTTCCGTTGTGGAGGCCTGGACGGGCATACCGGTTCAGCGGGTTTCCGAAACAGAGGCTGCCAAGCTTTTGAAGCTTGAGGATAGGCTTCATACCCGGGTTATAGGCCAGGAGCGCGGAGTTACAAGCCTTGCAAGGGCCATTCGCCGCACCCGTTCCGATTTCAGGAAGAAGAAAAAGCCCACCAGCTTTATCTTTGTAGGCCCTACCGGAGTTGGTAAAACAGAGCTTGCAAGAGCCGTGGCACAGGAGCTTTTTGGCAATGAGGATGCTATGATCCGTCTGGATATGTCGGAGTTTATGGAAAAGCATACCGTATCCAAGCTTATTGGCGCCCCTCCCGGCTATGTGGGCTACGATCAGGGCGGACAGTTAACCGACAAGGTACGGCGCAAGCCCTACTCGGTTCTTCTGCTGGATGAAATTGAGAAGGCTCATCCCGACGTGTTTAACATGCTGCTCCAGGTGATGGAGGACGGACGGCTTACCGACAGCACCGGCCGTACCGTAGGCTTTGAAAATACCATTATAATCATGACCTCCAATGCGGGAACGGGCATTCGCACCAACGGCATCGGCTTTAACAAGGACGGCTATGATGCTCTTGAGAAAAAGGCACTCAACGCCATCCGGGAAATTTTCAGGCCGGAGTTTTTAAACCGTGTGGACGAAATTGTGGTGTTTGAGGAGCTGTCCAAGGAACAGTTGAGCCAAATTCTGGAAATCATGCTGGAGGATGTATCCAAGGACATGGCAGCCAAATCCATGGCTATTTCCTTTGACGAAAAGGCCAGAGCCTTCCTTATTGAAAAAGGGTTTGATCCCAAATACGGCGCCCGCCCGTTGAGAAAAACCATTCAAAGGCATATTGAGGATGAGCTTTCTGAAAGATTCCTGTCCGGTCAGCTTTCACCGGGTTGCGTTGTGGAGGTATCCGAAAAGGATGGCGCCATTGTCATGGAGGTTAAAAAGCTGCCCGTGGCCATACCGGAGCCGGAAAAAACACAAATTCAGGCTGTTCAGCCCGTAGCTGCCGTGGAAGAATAGTACGGTCTCGGGATGACACTTATTAAAAACAGTTGAGGTTTGCTTCGCTGATTTGAACGGCAGGCAATCTAAGAGAATAAAAACCCCCCATTGATGAAATTCTAAAAGAAGAGTTTTATCAGCGGGGGGTGTTTTTATGGAAAAAACCATGCAAAAGCCTGTAAGGCGGGTTAGTGTTCCGGTAAGAATTTTACTCGTTCTTCTTTTAGGCGCAGTCGTCGGTATGGTGGTCTTTTTTATTGTTAACAAATCCAATGCCAAGGAGCCTCAGAACGGAACCTTTGTAACCAGAGATCCGGTGAGAGTGGAGAAGGGAGTCGGATTATTATGAGTCAGTCAATCAGCAAGCATGAATATCAAAAGCTGGTGGACCAGACGGCCCCCGGCTCCAAGGTTTTTAAAAACCTTCTGGCAGCTTTTTTAACCGGAGGTGTAATCTGCGTCATCGGACAGATTGTGCTTATGGTTATGGAGAGTCTGGGAGCCGACAAGGATACGTCGTCCAATACCACCACCATTGTCATGATCTTTCTGGGGGCGTTTTTAACAGGCCTCAATGTTTATGACAATATAGGGAAATTCGGAGGGGCAGGGGCTTCCATTCCGGTGACAGGCTTCTCCAATGCCATTGTATCTCCAGCCATGGAATACAAAAAGGAAGGGTATATTATGGGCGTGGGCGCCAAAATGTTTCTCATTGCAGGGCCTGTGCTGGTATACGGTATTTTTGCTTCCGTGGTGGCAGGCCTTATTTATTTCATTTGGAAGCAGGTGATGTAGCTTGGCAAAACGTGTTGGAAACCATACCGTCGTACTGGACAGCCCGGTTGTTCTGCTTGAAGGCGCCGCCATTGTTGGAAAGAAAGAGGGTGACGGTCCGCTGGCAAAGTATTTTGACGAGGTTATCGACGATGAGTATGCAGGTGAAAGCAGCTTTGAAAATGCCGAGTCCCGCTTCTTAAGAGAAGCCTTTTCCAAAGCTCTTGAGAAAAGCAAAAAGTCGGTGGCGGATTTGCACTATATCATTTCCGGCGATCTCCAGAACCAATGTACGGCGGCAAGCTATGCCTTTCGTATTGCCGGTATCCCTTTTATCGGTGTTTTTGGTGCCTGTTCCACCATGGCGGAATCCATTTCTTTGGGGAGTATGCTCATCGACGGAGGCGCGGCCCAGTATGCCGCCTGTATTACCTCCAGCCATTTTTGCTCTGCGGAAAAGCAATTTCGCTACCCCTTGGAATACGGATCACAGCGTACCCCTACGGCCCAGTGGACCGTAACGGGGGCGGGAGCCGTCATTATCGGCAAGGAAGGCAACGGGCCCGTAATTACCCATGTGACAAACGGAAAAATTGTGGACCTGGGAATAAAGGATGCCAATAATATGGGAGCGGCAATGGCTCCCGCTGCCTGTGATACCATTATCACCCATTTAAAGG
>JAEXPO010000325.1 GCA_023446675.1 Bacillota bacterium
AGGGCCTGGGTACGCTTGCGCTGAATGCCCTTGATAAGAAAGACGGCCAGTACCAGCGGAGGTACGCCTGCCAGGCTTACCAGAGTGAGGCGTACATCAATGGCCAGCATGTAGCCCACTATGACAAAAAGGCTGAACATTTCTGTAATCATGTTGATTAAGCCGTTGGACAGCAAATCACTCAGAGAGTTGACATAGTTGACCACCCGGACGAGAATTTTTCCGTGGGGTCTGGAATCATAATACTCAAAAGGAAGTTTTTGAAGCTTATGGAATATATCGCTCCTCAGATCCCTAATAATGCTCTGCCCGACCTCGGACATGAGAGTAAGCCTGAAACGCAGGCATACTCCGGTAATAATAAGGGCCAGCAAGAAAAGCCCTGCCAGGAGCACCAGGCCACCCACATTGCCGTCAGGTATGAAGGTATCAATACCCGTTTTAAGCATAAAGGGGGTTGACAGGCCTACAACGCTTGATATAAGCATAATCAGCACCGTCAGCCTGAACTTGGGTCCGTAAGGCTTTATGTAGCGGTAAAGTCTTTTAAGATGCTGGGCATTAAAGGGACTGTCCAGCTCCTCATCCACATCGTACTTGTTTCTGGCCAATCAAACCACCTCCTTGTCTCCCGGCTTTCGGTTGAAATCGCCGTACTGGGTAACAAACACCTTGTAATAATAGCCTTTTCTGGCCAAAAGCTCAGCATGAGTGCCTTCTTCAATAATCCGGCCCTCGTCCAGAACAAGAATTTTATGGGCATCCTTAACCGAGGAGATACGGTGAGCGATAATAAAGGTTGTCTTCTTGTTATACACTGAGCGCAGAGTGGAATGGATCATATGCTCGGTTTCCATATCCACGCTGGAGGTGGTGTCATCCAGAATAAGGATGGACGGATCCTTTAACAGAGCTCTGGCAAGGGCGATACGCTGCTTCTGTCCCCCCGACAGCCCTACGCCTCTTTCACCGATGATGGTGTCGTAGCCTTCGGGAAAGTTCAGAATAAAATCATGTGCTCCCGCCAGACGGGCCGCCCACTGCACCTTCTCCTCATTGGCATGGGGAACGCCATAAGCAATATTCCCCTCAATGGTATCGGAAAAGAGGAAGATATCCTGCATGGCAGAGGAAATGTGCTTGCGAAGCTGCTTCAGATCCAGCTGCTTGACATCTGTACCGTCCACCTTGATGCACCCGCTTGTGCAATCGTAAAAGCGGCAGATAAGATTGATGAGTGTGGATTTGCCCGAGCCGGTGGGCCCGATGATGCCTATGGTCTGCCCCGGATCCGCAACAAAGGTAAGATCCTCAAGAACCTTTTCGTCTCCGTAGCTGAAGCCCACATGGTTAAACTCAACCCGGCCCCGTATGGAGGACTTTTCTTCCGCCAGCTCCTGGTTTTTAATGCCCGGTTCATTGTCCAGAAGCGCCATAACCTTTTCTGCGGAGGCGGAGAAACGCTGGATATCATTGATAAGCCATCCCACCATGCGCATAGGGTTATTCAGCGCCCAGGTAAAGCTGTTGAAGGCTACCAGCTGTCCGATGGTCATACTGCCCCGGATAACCAGAATACCACCCGCCAGAATCATTACCACGGTGAGGACACTGGCCAGTGAGTCCAGTACCGGCAGGTACTTGCTCCAAACCCTGGCAGACTCCAGGTTGGACTGTTTAAAGCTTTCATTTTCCTTTTCGAACTTCTCAATTTCATAACCTTCCTTGGCAAAAGCCTTCACCACACGATTGCCGCTGATATTTTCCTGGACAACGGTGTTGAGGCGGGAAAACTGTTCCCGCACTTTAAAGAAGGTGGGCTTCACCTGCTTTGCCAGCCGCAGGGCAAAAAAACAGGTGACGGGTGTCACGGCAAACATAAAGGCAGCAAGCATCCAGTTGTTCTGAAACAGCATGATAACAGCAAACAGGAAAACCATGCCGTTTTCAAAGCACATATAAATGACGCCTGCTATAAAATGACGAATCGCTTCCATATCGCTGGTCATCTTGGCCATGATATCCCCGGTTCGATTGGTATCGAAGAAGCGAAAATCCAGGGCTTGAAGTTTGAGGTAGATGTCCTCCCTGATCTTTTTGAAGATATTTTGAGATACGGTTTCAAAGTTCAGCTGAAAAACGTACCTCGCCACAGACTTCAATAGGGTTGCACCGATCATGAGGAAGAGTATCGGCTTTAAAATTTCTGTTTTCTTCAGTTTGATAACGTCGTCTACGATGATTCCGGAAACATAGGGATTGACCATTGCCAGAACTGCTGCGATGAGTACAAGGAATAGACCGAAGAGCATTTTAAAGCGATAAGGCTTGATGTAACTCCATATCCATTTAAATGACATGAATATTTCCCTCCGTTTATCTATGTAGCCTTATTTTCTTTAACCCAGATACAGCCTACTGCTTTTTGACATGGAATATCAGGTGCAATTTTCACGAAATAAAAATAATATTCCATAAATTTCGATTGAAATATACCAATGATTTGTGTTAAGTTTTCAGTATAAAATGATTTGTTTGGGGGTCATTATGGAAGATAGAAACGAGAAAGTGCGGAACGAATGTGATGCACCACAAACTTCGGCCCAAAAAAGGGGCGCCCGTTTGCGTTCTTTGATGGCCATTGCCTCAAAAAGGTTCGCCGGTTTGAATAAAGGCAGCCGACTCCTGCTTAAAATTGCCTCAACCGTTTTTCTTTTTTCCCTTACGGCAGCGCTTTTTTTACTGAGCGGCTATTCCGCTGGATTCCTTCGCTTTGAAGGCCAGATGGATATGATACAGTGGATTGTACTTTATTTCTTCAGATTCTTCATCATCCTGACGGGGGGAGCCTTTGCTTTGGATCTCTTTGTCAGCCGCAAAAAGTCGAACTAGAAAAAGAACGCACACCCTGGCTTCATTGATTGAATGTCCTGCATTCAGTCATAAGCCCCGGGAGTGCGTCACAGAAAAGCTATACGATATTTATGGAGCCCGGTTATACCGGGTTATTCTTTTTTTTGCTTAATATCAGGGTGTCTCCTTTATCGTCACGGCATTGTTTGTGGGCACAACTTCTATCCAGGTCTGTCCCCGGTTAAAGACTACCGGACTTCCGTCCTCCAGGGTGTATACGGTCTGCTCGTCTCTCTTGGCCTTGGACCATTTGAGCTTTACCACAGTCCCTCCTGTTATATAATAGCCTTCACCCTTACCTATATTTTCCAGATTTATGCGGCCTTCCTTATCATTAGCGATTCGGTTGGAGGGGGTAATCTGTATGAGGATGTTTGTCACCCGTACCTGCTCCCCCGTATTTCGCTCCATCTGGGGCTCGCCCATGCGAAAGCGCCTATAGCCTGCGGTTTGCTCGTCATATTCATAGCTTAAGTAATTGTCCGACGCATATTTAATGGCAATGGACTGCGCCTTTGTACCGCCCTCAGGCAGCGTCAGCATGTCGTAGTAGGAAAAAGGAAAATCTTTGGATGGCTCCGTAGAATACTTAAGAGCCTCAATCTGCTTATCCAGACGCTCTTTGGAGGTATAGGAATCCTGCCAGTTGCCTCTGTCCGTGGTGATATCCCAGAAGGCATTGCCATGAACCAATCCGTCGATATCATTGATTTTCAGCTTTTTAATATCGCTCTTGGCGTATTCGCTGCCGCCAAAATGAGTGATTATGGCTCCATATTCCATGGCATAATCCAGGAAATAATGACGTGCGCTGCGAACAGGCCCCACCATTTCGGGTATATTGCCCCAGAAAAATAACATATAACGGGTTATGGTGTATTCTGTGAGGAACTCGTAAACAATTTGGGCCTGGCTTATACCGCCCTGAGGAAGAACACGGCTTCCCTGGTTGTCAACCATTACAGCTATAGGGCGTACGCTGAGATCAGGCAGGACAAAGTCGCTGTTGAAAAGCTCCGGCTCATTGTTTTCCGGCTGGGGTGTTTCCGTGGGCTCTGTTTCAATTACAGGAGGAGTTGGTGTATCTTCCAGTGCCACTTCCTCATCTTTTCCGCAGCCTCCCAGAGGGAGTAGAAATACACAAAGAATCAGCAGCAGGAGTCGTTTTATGTATGACAACCTCTGTCACCTCTTTTTATTTATTTAGGAATATTTCGCTGTAAGGCTTTTCCGTTAAGCGTGGGGTAAAGCAGCTCTAAATGAATGATTGAAAGGTTGAAATAAAGGAATTTTCTTGCTCTTATGATATAGCGATCATTAAGGAAGGGCCGGCTCTCCTTTTATTAAGGAAGGCCGGCCGCTGCACGGACTAAAAGCATTTCTGCTTTAAATTATTCCTCGTCCTCTTCGTCCTCGTCTTCGTATTCGTCAATTTGATCCTGAAAGGCTTCGAAGGCCTTTTCCAGCTCATCTTCATCTTCAACGGGCACCAGATACTCTTCTTCCCCGTTCTTCTCCAGCTTCATGATGATTACTTCAGAACCGCAGTCCTCATCTTCGCATTCATGATCATGTCCGCAGCCGCATTCACAATCGTCCACAG
>JAEXPO010000333.1 GCA_023446675.1 Bacillota bacterium
CGTAACCGTAAGCATCCGGGTGGGGAATGAGGCCCTGGTCAAGCTTGTGAAGGCCGGCTACAACCTTCTGTATGAAGGCCTTAAGTCCAAGGGCTACAAGCTTGCGGAGCTGAAGTGCCGCCTTTTATCCGAGGAGGGTGTAAGCCTTCTTAACGCGGAAGGGGAAACGGAGAAGGAATTGGGCCTAAACCGCAAGGTGGATTTAAGAATCTGAAGGAGCAGAGGTTTTCATGGCATTTCAAAAGGAAAAGGAAAATAAAATAAAAACAGCAGCCGCGTTAAGCTATTCTCCCGACGAAAACATGGCCCCAAAAGTTGTGGCTTCGGGCAAGGGCGTTATTGCCGAGAGTATTTTAAAGGCGGCGGAGGAAGCCAATGTTCCTGTTTATGAGGACGAACATCTGGCCGAAGCCCTTTCCTCCATTAAGCTGGGATCCGAAATTCCCACGGAGCTTTACGAGGTGGTGGCCGAGCTTTTAGCCTTTATAAGCCGTCTGGATGAGCGGTATACCTGGGAGGACGACGGATATGGAGGATAGAAAGCTTCCCAAGCCTTTTACGGAGAAGTCTCTGAAGGAAAGGTCTGTGATCGGCAAGCCCTTTACTGGCAAGGCCCTGACGGATAAGCCCCTGCCAGGCAAGGCCCTGACAGATAAGCCCCTCACGGGCAAGGCTCTGGGGCAGCAGGGTGAAAGACTGGCTGCGGACTACCTTCGGCAAAGGGGCTATGCCCTTTTGGAGGCCAATTTCCGTATCGGCCGTATGGGGGAGCTGGATCTTATCGCCAAAAAGGACGGAACGATTTGCTTCGTTGAGGTGAAAACCCGCCGGAGTACGCGTTACGGCGTGCCTTCGGAGGCTGTGACAGCCACAAAGCAGCAGACGATACTAAGGCTTGCTCAGATCTATCTGTCCATGAAGGGGCTTTCGGAAAGCCCTGTACGGTTTGACGTGGCAGAGGTTTACAGTAATGGCAACGGCTTTCGAATCGAATACCTGGAAAACGCTTTCTGGGCTTGAAGTAAAACGACGAAAGGAAATGAGGAGCGTGTTCGTTTTTGATGCCCATTGTGATACCCTTTCGGCCATTGCCCGTGCGGAAGGGCTCTTTTCTAACCACTTTCAGTGGGATGTAAGCCGGGCAAGGCAAATAGGCACCTATGTGCAGGTGCTGGCTGTTTTTGCCGGAAGCAAATACAGAGAGAATCCAAAAGAGCGAATGATAAGCCTTTTCAACAAGGGCTTGGAGGCCGTAGCTCTCCGTCCCGGAGAGCTGGGGCTTCTTTTGTATAAAGAGGATCTGGACGCAATAAAAAACCCCGGGGTGTATGTCCTTATGGGATCCGAGGGCGGGGAAATACTGGGGGGCAGCCTGGAGGCTCTGGATACGCTTTTTAACCGGGGCCTGCGCGTTCTTACCCTGGTATGGAACTTCGACAACGAGCTTTGCGACAGTGTTGCCGGAAAAGGCAGCCACGGCGGCGTAAGCCCATTGGGGCGCCGGGTGATTTCACGTGCCCAGGAGCTGGGGCTGGTGCTGGATCTTTCCCATGCCTCGGACAAAACCTTTTACGATGTATTAAACCTCACAAAAGGGCCTCTGATGGCTTCCCATTCCAATTCCAGAGCCCTTTGCGGACATCCCCGGAATCTTACCGACAGCCAGATAAAGGCCCTGGCCAAAAGGGACGGTGTAATCGGAATAAATTATTACCCAAATTTTCTTGAAAAGTCGGGAAATGCCGAATTCATGAGCATAATAAAGCATATCGAATACTTTTCCGCACTGGTAGGAAGCAGGCATATTGGCCTTGGCAGCGATTTTGACGGGGTGGATAAGCTTCCCTCGGGAATAAAGGGCGTGGAGGACGTGATCAAAATCCCCGAAGCCCTTGCCCGATTGAATTATACTCAGGAAGCAATCGACGGAATCATGGGCTTCAACCTTAAACGCCTGTTTCGGCGGATCCTGCCTGAAAAAAACCGGGAGGCCCTGCCCGTGAAAGGGTAAAAAAAACCCCGAAGACGCTGGGAGGACAGGGGATACACAATCCCTGACGGGGTTTTATTGTGATCCCCGCGAAAATAATGTATAATGCTTGTGATATCTTTAACCGGAGGATAAATGGTAAAGAAAAACGATTTGCTCGATATGAGCCCGGACGAACTTCATACAGCCCTAAAGGAAAGAGGCTGCCAACCCTTTCGTGCCAAGCAGATTTGGCAGTGGCTTTATGGCGGAACTCTGGATTTCTCGGAAATGAGCAATCTTCCTCAGGCCCTCAGGCAGGAGCTCGGACTTCATTTCAAGGCCTGCGGACTGACCGTCGAAAAGCGTCTGGATTCCAAGCTGGATGAGACGCGGAAATACCTTTTCAGACTTGAGGACGGCAACATTATCGAAAGCGTTTTGATGAAATACCATTACGGCTATTCGGTTTGTCTCTCCACCCAGGTAGGCTGCAGAATGGGCTGCACCTTTTGTGCATCGGCGCCTCTGGGGCTTGTACGCAACTTGACTACAGGTGAAATGCTGGCCCAAATATTAAGTATTGTCAAGGACGGCAACCTACGGGTTAGCCACGTGGTTTTAATGGGCATCGGTGAACCCTTTGACAATTACGACAATGTGCTGGCCTTTTTGAGACGGATAAACAGAGAGGATACCCTTTCTATCAGCTACAGAAAAATGACTGTCTCCACCTGCGGCATTGTTCCCCGCATTCTGGACTTTGCCGAAGAGGGCATACCTGTGAATTTGTCCGTGTCCCTTCACGCTGCCGACGACGCCACACGTCAAAAGACCATGCCGGTGGCAAGAAGCTGGCCCATCAGGGAGCTTCTGGGAGCCTGCGGGACCTATGCGGATAAAACGGGAAGACGGGTTACCTACGAATACTCCCTTATTAAGGGTGTGAATGATTCGGAAGCAGAGGCGGAGCTTCTTGCCAGGAAGCTTAAGGGTACCCTCTGCCATGTCAATCTAATTCCGGTAAACCCCGTTGAAGGAACCGGCTATGAGAAAAGCGGCAGGGCGCGCATCGAAGGCTTTCGAATGGTTCTGGAACGGGCGGGGATTGCCGCCACAGTCAGGCGGGAGCTGGGAAGCGACATCATGGCCGCCTGCGGACAATTGAGAAGGAATACGCTGATGGAAACATCAAGCGCCGGGAAGGTGTAGAAATTGAAGTACGCTGCACTGAGCGATGTAGGCTTAAAACGCGAAAAAAATGAAGATAACTGGAACATTGTTTTAAAGAAGGACGGCCACCCCGCGGGATTTATCATTGCCGACGGCATGGGGGGCTATGTAGCGGGAGAGGAAGCCAGCCGCATTGCGGTGGAGGAAATGTCCTCAGCCGTTTTTGAATGTCTTTTGCTGAAGGGGGATACCGACAGCATCAAGGAGCTTATCACCAAGCGCATCGATAAAATCAACGCCTATATTATGGATTACTCGGCTAAAAACCTTAACGGCATGAAATCGGGAACCACCCTGTCGGTGGGTATCGTAGCCGAGGATCATCTGTACATTGCCCACGTGGGTGACTGCCGGGTTTACCTTATACGGGAAAAAAGCATATTGAGGCTGACGGAGGATCATTCCTATGTGGCCCAGCTTGTAAAGGAAGGGCTCATAAGCTCGGACGAAGCGGTTCACCACCCGGAACGTAACCGGATTACCCGCGCTCTGGGTTTTAAGGACAATTTCTATCCGGATTTTTACATGGAGCCCATGCTTGACGGCGATATTTATGTGTTCTGTACCGACGGGCTTTATGAGAACATGACGGATGATGAGATATTGAACATAGTATTGTCGGCCCCTGGGGACAAAGCAGTGGAAGGCCTGGTCGAAATGGCCAAGGAGCGGGGCGGAAATGATAACATCACGGTTATATTAGCCTGGATGTAGTAAAGGAGTGGGCAAATGATTGGTACCGTTTTAGGGAATAGATACGAAATAATGTCTGAGATCGGATCCGGCGGCATGGCCAGAGTTTACAAAGCCCGCTGCCGCTATCTTCAGCGGATTGTGGCCATAAAGGTGCTGAGAGACGAGTACAAGGATGACGGAGAATTTTTAAAGCGCTTTGAAACCGAAGCCCAGGCAGCGGCAAGCCTGACCCACCCCAATATCGTTCAGATTTACGATGTTGGAAGCGAGGGGGATCGCCACTATATTGTTATGGAATATGTGGACGGCATTACGCTTAAGGAATACATTAACCGCAAGGGTGTCGTCGAGTGGCACGAAGCAGTCCGTATCGCAGTTCAAATCTGCGCCGCCTTAAGTAAAGCCCATAGCAGGCACATTATTCACAGGGACATTAAGCCGACCAATATTCTTGTTACAACCGACGGAGTCCCCAAGGTAACGGATTTCGGCATTGCCCGGTCCGTATCGGCGGAAACCGCAACCATGCGGGTGGACACGGTGGGTTCCGTGCACTATTCCTCTCCGGAGCAGGTACGGGGCGGATTTACCGATGAGAAGTCGGACATCTATTCCATTGGTGTTACGCTTTATGAAATGATCACGGGAAAGCTGCCCTTTGAGGGTGAAACCTCGGTGGCGGTGGCCCTGAAGCATATCCAGGATAAACCGGCTCTGCCCTCCTCCTTAAACGAGGGGATACCCAAAGCCCTGGATCAAATTATTATAACCTGTCTTGCCAAGGCAAAGCAGGAACGCTATGGGTCGGTGGAGGATCTCATTCAGGATCTGGAAAGCCTTCAAAGCCGCCCTGACGGAGCGGGTCAGCTATTGCTGGCCAGTGTCAAGAGGGAGCCGGACAGGTATGCCACCCGTAAATTTGAAAAGCTTGGAGATGAGGAATTGTCAAAAGGTAAAAAATCAAAAAAGGTTGCAGTTGAGGAGGATGGCGAGCAAACCAAAGCCATGAAAATTTTTCTTCCTATCCTGTATACCGTTTTAATAGTGGCCATTATCGGCGGCGTTTACTATTTTGTACGCACTGTTTTGGACGGGGTATTCCCTGGCAGCGACAAGGACAGGGAAGTAACCGTAGGCAGTTATGTCGGCCGGGATATCAGCGAAATAATTGAAGAGCTGAAGGCGGAAAACATCACGCCTTACGCCATATCCTATGACTTCAGCGAAAGCATACCCGTGGATACCGTTATGGAGCAGTCTCTGGAAGAGGGCACTGTAATTGTGTCGGGAGGCCTTACCACCCTTGAGC
>JAEXPO010000339.1 GCA_023446675.1 Bacillota bacterium
GAATTAGAGGATCTTTCCTACACAGTCGATATCCTGGAACCGCCCCAGGCACTCCAGCAGGTGGAGGAGCTCAAAGGCGCCCGGTACGGTGTTATTGCGCGTTCAGGCTTGAAGAAGGGTATTCTTCTTCCGGATCTTGGAGAGCCTCCGGCGCCTTCCAAGCTGGTTTCCGATGCTCTTGGCCTGGCCGGCATACAGAGTGGCGACCCTTACCTGCTGGAAAGATTTGAGGTAATACGTCACAGTTGATGCCTAAAAGCTTTTCCTGCTGCCGGATTCATGAGCTGAGAAGGAGGAAGCCAGAACACTTACAGCCATTATGGCAAATATAGTTAAAATGGAAAGCTCCATAGGTATGACAATTTTAAAATAGAGGGCTGCAAGCTTAACACCGGTGAAAACAAGCACCAGCCCAATGCCATATTTAACATATTTAAAGCGTTCCTTCAAATTTCCAAGAAGAAAGTACAGGCTTCTAAGGCCCAGAATAGCAAAAAGATTCGAGGTATAAACGATAAACGGATCCATGGTAATGGAAAAAATGGCAGGAATGGAGTCCATGGCAAAAAGAATATCCGAGGACTCAATGAGAAGAAGGATAACAAAGAGAGGGGTAGCAAGAAGATGCCCCTTTTCCCTTACAAAAAGCCGCTCACCGCGCAGGGTGGGAGTCATTGGCAGCAATTTGCTGAAAAAACGGATTACGATACTGTCCTTAATTCCTCCCTCTTTCTCTTTGCCAAGCATGACATTGAGCCCGCTTAGAATTAAAATAAGGCCGAAAAGGTACAGGAGCCAATAAAAACGCTTTATGTAATGAAGTCCGAGAACCACAAACAAAAAACGAAGAATCATGGCGCCAATGATGCCATAGTTCAGCACTCTGCGCTGATAGGCCGGCGGAATGCTGAAGCTGGTAAAAACCATAATAAACACAAATAAATTGTCCATGCTAAGGCTCTGCTCTAAAAAATAAGCTCCCAAATAAGCAAGAGCCGGCCGTTTTCCCTGTGTAAAATAAATAAATGCATTGAGTCCCAGGGACAGGGCTCCCCAGATCATAACCCATTTCAGTGCTTTTCTTGTTGGCATAGGATTCCCTCCGGAATCCTATTTATGTTTGCCCGAGAGAAAAAAGAACGGTGCGAAGGGCTTTTTCAAAATTTTCATCATCCAGGGCGGAGCGTTTGCGCATGTTTCCCGTTCGGCCCCCCGCCCGTCGGCCCTTTTGCCCCAGATGCCTTTCAAAAAGCAGGCGATCCATGTTTTGCGAACTATAAATAAGCCCGTTCTGATTGAGGGCCGAAGCCCCCTTTCCCAGCGCCAGGGCGGCTACCCCGTAATCCTGGGTAACCACCAGATCCCCTTTTTGGGTACGGTTAATAAGGGCAATATCCGCACCATCCCTCCCCCTGTCCACCGTAACCACCTGGCTGTAGCCGTCCTCCCATTCATGGCTGGTGTCCAAAACCATCACCACGGACAAAGAATACTCCCTGGCCACCTGTACAATAATTTCCTTAACCGGGCACGCGTCTGCGTCAACATATATGGTCACAAGCCTCACCCCTTTTTAAACAGTCCCTTGAATTTCTCCGCCAGGGTGCGGATGCTGAAAAGTGTGCCGCCCATGACAAGGCCTACGCCCTTGGATATCTGGCTTACCAGATTATAGCTGTCCGAAGACTCATCCATTAAATAGGTCCAGGTGGTGGAGGGGCCCACAAGGCCCGGATCCTCCAATTGGGGGCCTTCCCCGGTCCAGGCTGCGGCTTCCAGGGCTTCCTTTACCTGGCCCTCCAGTCCCTCTGCCATTTGGTCATAGGCTTCAATGGCCTGCCGGTTGAATTCATCCACGGGATTCTTATTCCCAAGAGCCACAAGGTGGATGCTTTCCTTGGTAGTATTCATAAAATCCAGATAATCACGCCAGGAGGTGTTGAGGATGCGCAGCAGGAATTGGCGCGAAGCGGCCCTCACCTTCTCTGCACCCTGCTTTTCACAAAGCTTCTCATACCATTCCTCCTGGGGATCCTCCGTGAATGCCGAGCCCTCCTCATTAAGAAGGAGCTTCATGCGTTTCTCATAAATCAAACGCCGCTGCTGCTCCAAAAGCATATTGTACTTAATGAGCTGAAGCCTGACATCGGAATGATAGCCCTCAATACGCTTCTGGAGGAATATTACCTCCTTGAGAATATAGTCGGCCGTAATTTCACCGCTTTTATCCGCCTTTTTTCTTGCAGTGGAAAAGCCCGCTTCCTCCATACCGTACTTGGTAAAAATCTCATCCTCAAGGCTCACAAAGAAGCGGCTTTCTCCCGGGTCTCCCTGCCTGCCGGAACGGCCTCTGAGCTGATTGTCGATACGTACGCTTTCATTGCGGCCCGTTCCGATTACATAAAGTCCTCCAAGCTCAATGAGCCGCTCTCTATGCTCTCCTTTTTCGCCTCCCAGCTTGATATCCACGCCCCGGCCCGCCATGTTGGTGGAAACCGTAACGGTTCCCAGCTTGCCCGCATCGGCAATGACAGCCGCTTCCATTTCATCGTTTTTGGCGTTGAGAACATTGTGAGGTATATTTCTTTCTTTAAGGGATGCCGAGAGACGCTCCGACTCCTCCACGCTCCGGGTGCCGATGAGAACAGGCTGTCCCTTTTCATGGCGGCCGGCAATTTCATCAACAAGCGCTTTCTCCTTATTTTCCAGTGAATCAAACAGCCTGTCGCCTTCGTCTTT
>JAEXPO010000137.1 GCA_023446675.1 Bacillota bacterium
CCTTTTATTCCCATATGCCCCAACACCTCCGCCAGGGGCCTTAAAAGCTTTGGGGTGAAAACGCCCATGAGCCTGTAGGGCGCTCTTGCGGGATTTGTCATGGGGCCCAGGATATTGAAAATGGAGCGGATGCCCAGCTCTTTTCTGGGGCCTGCCGCGTATTTCATGGATTTGTGATAGCCGGGAGCAAACATGAAGCAGATGCCGGTTTGGGAAAAGCAGGCTTCCGCCTCCGAGGGTGAGAGGGCGATAACCGCTCCCAGCGCTTCCAGTACATCGGCGCTGCCGCAGCGGCTGGAGACGGAGCGGTTGCCGTGCTTGGCTACGGGAAGGCCCGCACCGGCAGTGACAAAAGCGGCGCAGGTGGAAATATTGAAGGTGCCTGTGCCGTCGCCTCCGGTACCGACAATGTCAACAGCCTCGTAAGAGAGGCTTACATGATCCGCGTGCTTATCCATTACGGCGGCGCAGCCGCATATTTCATCCATGGTTTCGCCCTTCATGGAAAGTGCGGTGATAAAAGCGCTTATCTGTGCGTCGGTAGCCTTGCCGCTCATAATTTCTTCCATGGCCTCATAGGCCTCCTGACGGGTAATGTTTTCATGATTTATCAGCTTCTTTACAGCTTCCTTTATCATCCTTTTCTTCTCCTTTCCGTTCCCCAATACGGGCTATGCCCCTTAAGTGCAAGTGATACGGAGTGCCTGTTATCTGACTTGCTCTATACCGGCACGTATCCGCTATAAGATGCCAAAGTGAGGGGAGGCTTTTCGTCTCCTGCCGTCTAAACGGGTACCTGTACGTTGATTTTCAAAAAGTTGGCGATAATATCCCGCCCAAACTCGGTTAAAACCGACTCGGGATGGAACTGTATGCCGTAAATGGGGTAGTGGGTATGAGCCACTCCCATGATAATACCGTCATCGGTTCGGGCAGTTACTTTAAGGGAAGCCGGGAGGGTTGCCGGGTCAATGGCCAGGGAATGATAGCGGCCGCCCTGTATGGCAGCGGGAAGGCCCTCGAATACCGGGCACTCGGGATTAAGGAGGATGGGGCAGGCTTTGCCGTGAAGGGGGCCGGAGGAGCAATGTGTTACCGTTGCGCCGAAGACCTCCCCGATAGCCTGATGCCCAAGGCAAATACCCAAAAGGGGAATATGAGGGCCCAGAGCTTCGATCATGGCCTTGCTGACCCCTGCATCGGAAGGAAAGCCCGGTCCCGGGGAGATAACCACATGGCTTGGAGCCATGCGAAGGGCTTCCTCGGGAGTAAGGGCATCGTTCCTGAAAACCTTGATATCCGGATTTAAGCCGCCTATATACTGGAAAAGATTGTAAGTAAAAGAATCGTAATTATCAATTATCAGTATCATGCTTTCCACTCCTTCCTTAAAAAAAGGTTCCCGAGTTGCGGATAGCCGCAAGAGAGGCACCGGCCTTATTGACACATTCCTCGTATTCCTTTTCGGGATCCGAATCGGCTACAAGCCCTGCACCCGCCTGAACATGGGCAAAGCCATCCTTAAAGAGAATGGTGCGAATGGTAATGCAGGAGTCAAAATTTCCGTCAAAGGAGAGGTAGCCGATGGCACCTCCGTAAGCGCCCCGGCGGCTTGGCTCCATGGCGTCGATAAGCTCCATGGCCCGAACCTTGGGTGCACCGGAAAGGGTACCTGCGGGAAAGACGGACATCATGGCGTCAAAAGCGCTTAAGCCATCCCGGAGCTTTCCTTCAACCGTAGAGGAGATATGCATGATTTTAGAGTAACGGACAATTTCCATGTATTTGGTGACCTCCACCGATCCGAAGTCACTGACCCTGCCGATGTCGTTTCGGCCTAAATCCACCAGCATCACATGCTCACTGAGCTCCTTTTCGTCGGATAGAAGCTCTTTTTCCAGGGCTTCGTCCTCCTCGCGGGTTTTGCCCCTGGGACGGGAGCCCGCAATGGGACAGGTTTGGAGTCCGCCGTTTTCACAACGGAGCAGAAGCTCGGGGGAAGCGCCAGCCAGGGTAATGCCGTTCATTTTGATGTAAAACATATAGGGGGAGGGGTTGGTTACCCGAAGCAGACGATAAACATCGAAGGGGGAGGGGGGCGCCTTGGTTGTAAAGCGCTGAGAAAGCACGATTTGAAAAATGTCCCCGTCAAAAATGTGCTTTTTTGCCTTTCTTACCTGCTCCATATAGGCTTCTTTGCCTACATTGGATACAACCTCGCCGGGAGAAAAACCGCCGTTTCCGCCGGAAGCAGGGGCAAAGGGCGCGTGGAGGAAGGTGTAGAGGTTTTCAAGACGCTTTACACCTGCTTCGTAAGCCGCTTTAAGCATTCCCCTATCGGTGCTGGAGGGAATGGTGGCAATAAGAATGATTTTCTGGCTGACATGGTCAAAAGCCACCATTTCATCTGCCAGGATAAAGGACAGATCCGGAAGCTCCAGGTCATCCGGGGGCGGATTGGGAAGCCGCTCATAATAACGGATAACATCATAGCTGAAAAAGCCCACTGCGCCTCCGTAAAGCCGGGGCAAATCGGACAGCACCGGTCCTTTGAACCGGGTCATAAGATCCTTGATAAATTCCACGGGATTACCGTTATGGGTTTCTGTTTTGCCGTCCCTGTAGCATACCTTGGTTACGGCATCCTTGGATGTGACAAGGGCAAGGGGGTTACCGGAAAGGAAGGAATAGCGGGCCCAACGCTCGCCCCCTTCAACGCTTTCAAGCAGAAAACAATTTTCCTGACTTTGTTCAAAGCGCCGGAATAAACTGATGGGGGTTTCCGTATCCGCATAAACGGATGCGTAAACCGGAAGACAGGGATAGTCCTTGGCCAGGACCTCCAGCTTTTCGAAGCCGGGTTCAATAGTCAGCTTCATAGGGTTGCTCCTCTCGTCTCAGCTCTGCTGGGCTCAACTTATCTCTTCTCTAACTCAATTCTCTAATCCAAAAGGTTGTTTACCATTAACCCTTTGGATATTTAGACATTCTGCTTTTCAGCGGTTTTCTCTTCTAGCTCTTTTTTTAAGTTTCTTCTCAAAACTTCTTTTCAGAGCTTTTCTTCTGGCTTCTTCTCAAACTACTCTTCTAAGCTTCTAATCTCAATGCTTCTGCCAATCCTGTTTTTCCGCTTCAGGCATTTCCTCTGAAAGGCCCGGAAGAAACAAAAAACCCGTCCGTGTATTGCTACAAGGACAGGTTGTATTCTACCTGCGGTACCACCTTGATTGATGCACTAAAGCATCCTCTCATTCGGAGTGCAGTCACACTCCTCCTCCTTAACGCGGATTCCTCGTCGAAAGCTACTGCCCGTTTAACAGGATTTCGCTTCGCCCTCAAGAGCCCATTATACTCAGCACTGTCTGCCGCTTTTCACCAACCGCGGCTCTCTTTAAGACCGTTAACTTGAGTTTTACTTCTCTTTCGATGGTTTATATCACATTAACATATTTATTGGTAAGCGTCAATGATAAAATTTCAGACAAAATAGATTTTGAAGATTGGAAGTTTTTATAAAAATTGAGTCCCAATTTCAATTGTTTTAGAATGAAATTGATCAGGATAAGCCGCCAGGCGCAATCCGGTAGCCCGCCTCCGATAATACCCCTATGGCCCTGTCAAAGTGCTCGCTCTTGGTAAAGATATAATCGGTGTTGTAGGTGGACACGGCAAAAAGAGGAATGTGATTCCGGGCAAGCAAAGAAG
>JAEXPO010000579.1 GCA_023446675.1 Bacillota bacterium
GGTATTCATCAGGCGCAGGCTGTCATCTATTACCCCTTCAAGCAGGCCGCGGCCCTCACAGCCGTTCAAAAGCACGCAAGGGCCGACGGCAAAGCCCTGGAGCTTTCCAAAAGCATGGACAGCCTGGCCGTCCGATTTTTGGAAAGGCAAATGGATTTTGATTTCATCAATGATGACTTTCTTCTTAAGGGTATACCCGAAAACGGTTGCTTCCGTATAGGCGGAGCAACCCCAAGCCTCATAGTGCTGCCGGAAATCAGCTTTGTTCCCGCCGACACGGGCGAAAAGCTTCGGGAGGCCATGGACGCAGGAGTCATCGTTCTGGCCGACGGTCCTAAACGGTGTATCACCGGTCTGGAAGGCTGCCCTGCCTTAAAATTTATCGGGGACGGGCTTCCGGAATCAAGGGATTTTAAAGCCCTGGCGGATTGCCCTGAGCTTCTTGTCATGCATAAGAAATTTAAAGGCCAGGAGCTTTACTTGCTTGTGAATACGGGGAAAAGCCCCATTGATACGGAAGCGAGCCTTCCGGGTGTCTATGGGGAATTGCTGGAGCTTTCTATTAATACAGGCGAAATAAGCAGCATGGACACCGTAAGCAACGAAACGCGGCTGCAATTCACACTTAAGCTGCAGCCCGGACAGAGCATTGTTCTGGTAAACAGGAATTAAGCGTTTGAGACAGGATAGAGGTAGCTATGGTTAAACCGATTTTCACAGGCGTCATCCCGCCTGTTGTCACTCTCTTTGAAAAAAGCGGAAGGATCGATATTAAGGGAAATCAGCTGCATGCGGCTTTCTTAATTGCCCGGGGCGTGAACGGACTGGCCTATCTTGGAACAACCGGAGAATTTGGTGTTATGACCCTGTCCGAAAAGTGCCGTTTCCTGATGCAAATGACCGAATACTCAGCCGGAAGAGTAAAGGTGCTGGCAGGCGTTTCCGACACCAGTCTCACCAATGTGCTGTATATGGCTCGTCAATGCGAAGGCATGGGAGTAGACGGCTTATTGCTCCTTCCTCCCTATTTCTCGGTCTATTCCCGGGAGATGCTTTCCGCCTTTTTTTCACATGTGGCCGCCAGCACCCGGCTTCCCATTATTCTATACAATTTTCCCGCACTCACCGGCTTTTGCATGGAGGACGAGTGGGTTAAAGCTCTTATCCTGAAGCATCCAAATATTGTGGGCATTAAAGAGACCGTACAGGATATTCCCCACATTTACTCCATGCTCCGGCTTAAGGAGGTGCGACCGGATTTCTCGGTGTTCGCTGCCTATGACAATCAATTCTGGGAATTAATGCAAGGTCCTGCCTCCGGCGCTGTACCTTCCTGCGAAACGGCTTTAGCTCATCAGAGAAGCTTTTCCATTCCGGAAGGCAGCTACCCTGTTGACGGTTTTATCCATGCGGCAGGCAATTATGCCCCTGAGGCGGCTGTGGCCTTTTACCGGGCTGCGGGAGACGGGGACATACCAAAAATGCGGTCAGCATTTCAAAGCATTCTTATTGGAATGAAGATTTATGATGAGTCACAGCCGCTGTTTCTGGCTGTAAAGCAGGCGGTTTATGAACGCACTCTGGGTTACGAGGGCGGTGAACGGCTTCCCGGACTGCCTCTTGATCAGGAGCACAAGGAAAACATCCGGAAGATTCTATCAGAATTAACTAAAGGAGTGGATGACCTATGAAAATAACCGCAGTGGAGCCGGTGCTTCTTTCCTACGAGTACAAGCCGGATGAGGCCTGGGGCTGGTCGGGGGGCGCCGTTAAGGTATGGCACACCTCCCTGGTAAGGGTTTTCACCGACGAGGGAATCGAAGGCCTGGGCGAAATGGGAACGGGCCATTACATACCGGAAGCTGCTCATGCCATATGCAAATTTCTTACCCCTACTCTGGAGGGCGCCGATCCCATGGAGATTGACGTGCTTTACAGCAAAATGTATAAGCTGGGCGCAAACTGGGGAAGGCGCGGCATAGCCATGGGCGTTGTCAGCGGCATCGAAAACGCCCTCTGGGATATTAAGGGTAAAGCCCTGGGCGTTCCGGTATGGAATCTTCTGGGAGGAAGGTACCGCAAAAAAATCCGGGCCTACGCCAGCGGGGGCATGGAAAAACCGCTTCCCAGCCTCATTGAGGAGGTGGCCGGATATCTGGAGAAGGGGTTTACGGCGGTGAAAATAAGAGGCGGCTATGACGCCCGAAAGGACTGCGAAATGTGCGGGGGGCTCAGAAAGGCTCTGGGCTTTGATTTCGACCTGGCACTTGACTGCGGGCAGGGCTATGTACCCTTTCCGTGGTCCGCAAAGCAATCCCTCCAGGTTGTGGAGGCTCTGGCGCCCTATAAGCTGTTCTTTGTGGAGGAGCCCTGCAGGACGGATGATCTTGAAGCCTATCGAAGTGTCACCGAAAAAAGTCCCCTTCCCATTGCAGGAGGTGAAAACGGCTGCTCCGTCTATGAATTTAAGCAGCTTATCGACAAAAACTGTGTGGATATTATTCAGCCCGATGTAACCCACGCGGGAGGCATCGGCGAGGTTAAGCGCGCTGCCGAATACGCGGCGTTATACGGTAAAACCGTAGCCCCTCATGTTTTTAGATCCGGAGCGTCCTTTGCGGCACACCTTCACCTTTTAAGCGCCATTCCCAACGCTCTTATTTTTGAATATCAGCAGATAGCCAATCCCCTTCGCGAAGAGCTTCTCAATGAACCGGTAAAGCTTGTTGACGGTATGCTGGAGGCCCCTTCCTCCCCCGGTCTGGGTATTCATATCGATGATGCCATCATCAGAAATTATCCCTATCGGCCTGGAACAGAGCAGCGGTTTAAGGTTGAATCGGTGTGAGCAATTCATTGCCGTTAAGGTTGAATCGGTGTGAATACCACATCACCGTTAATGCATAAAGGAGACATAAAATGTATCGTTTAAAAGTTTTTCCCACCGGCCAGATAGACTGTGATGAAACCATACTGTTTCGTGACGGCAAACCGGATAAAACCCGCCGCATTAACTGTTTATGCTACCTTCTTGAAAAAGACGGCAGAGTTGTGCTCATCGACACAGGAATTGCGGATATTGATGCGGTAAACCGAACAAAGAAAGGTAAAAATTTTTGGAAACGGGAAGGAACGGACGGGGATCTGCCGGCGCATTTAAAAAAGTGGGGCTATACCTGCGATAGTGTCACGGATATTATACTCACCCATGCCCACTACGATCATATCGGAGGTGTCCCCCTTCTTTCCAATGCCAGAGTGTACCTGCACAGGCGCGAGTGGGAGGTTCTGTTCTCAAAGGATAACCCAATGAAAAAGGAGCTGGAAAGGGTTCGTTCCTTTTTGGAAGAACGCAAGTCAAAGGGCTTTGTGACTCTTACGGAGGACGGAGATACTATTTTGGGGGATATATCCCTTTCCCTTGCAGGCGGGCACAGCGCCGGAAGCCAGTTGATTAAAGCATCCACCCAATTGGGGCAAACCCTGTTTACGGGTGATGCCGTCTTCCTGCGGGAAAATATTGAACGATGCTGTCCCATTGGTTTTTCACAGTTTCCCGAAGAATCCGCCCGTATTATTGGGGTTTGCCGCGCAATTCCTGGAGTTTATATGACCGGACATGATTTGCTGTGCATGGAAAACATCGAAGGAGTGAATGAACATGAATAAGCTGGACGGGCAAATTGCTCTGGTTACAGGTGCCGGAAGAGGAATCGGAAGCAGCATAGCCCAGGCCCTGGCCCAGGAAGGCGCCCATGTGATAATTAATTACTTAAAAAATGCCGAAGCCGCACAGGAAACCGTTAAAAAAATTATTTCAGCGGGCGGCAGCGCCAGCGTCTATTGTGCCGATGTGACTAACGAGGAGCAGGTGGATAAAATGTTCCGCTTTATAGCAGAGTATTACGGAAAGCTGGATATTCTTGTAAACAACGCCGCCATACTCTCCCGCTTTCCATTTGTGGATATACCGACTTCGGAGTGGGAACGCATTATGAATGGCAATGTCCGGGGGTATTTTCTGTGCGGCCAGCGAGCGGCAAGGCTGATGATACCAAAGGGCTACGGAAGAATTATTAACATTTCCTCCATCTCACAATGGCGCGCGGCTGCCGGCCGTGCCCACTACTGCGCCTCAAAGGGCTCCATAGGTATGCTCAGCAAGTGCATGGCTCTTGAGCTTGCCCCTCATGGCATAACGGTAAACATTGTGGCGCCGGGCAGTATACATACGGATTTTAATGACGATGTGCTGTCGGACGCAGTCTATTATGCCCGGACAAAGGAGAGCATCCCTGCAGGGCGTCTTGGAAAGCCCAATGATATTAATGCCGCAGTGGTCATGCTGGCTTCGGCGGAAGCGGATTATATTAATGGCTCCGTCCTTGCCATTGACGGGGCCATGACGGTATAGAAGGAGGCAAGTGACATGAACTATCGTTTTCATGGGGTATGCCCGGTTGTTAACGTTCCATTTGACATTAGCGGCGCTGTGGACTGGAAGGGCTTTGCCAATGTTATTAAGTTTACCCTTGGTCAGAACGTGAGCGCCATAGCTCTGTTTGCGTTTAACAGCGAACCTCATAAAATGACCTTTAAAGAAAAAATGGATATAATCCCCTTTTTCCTTTCTGCGGTTAATAAGAAAGCGGAAACGCTTGTCGGTCTTATTGACAACTCCATTTCCGGATGCATCGAGCTGGGACTTCGGGCCGCGGAAGCGGGAGCTAACGGAGTAATTC
>JAEXPO010000616.1 GCA_023446675.1 Bacillota bacterium
TTCCTCATCGGTAAGGAAAGGATTCTCCTTAAGCTTTTCAACCAGCTTTGCCTGTCTTTCCTGTTTTGCCTTTGGGTCTCTGCTCAATTTATTCACCCTGATAGTTATATTCTTTTTTAATTATTACCTGATAATATATTCTGTTGCTAGTATATATTATTTTCTTAGTGTATGCAATACCATCGTTAAATATAAAGCAATTTATTTGCTTTGTTACTTTGACACCATCGCAGGACAAATGCTTAAAGCGGAGGCCGCGCTTGCAGCCTCCGCTTTAAATGACAGCCATTTTTCGGATCAAGGGTTACCACCGAATGACAAGAACCCAGTCGTTCTGCCCGGTTTTTCTGACGGGAGGCGTAAAAGATGCCGTCCCCTTTAGAGCCTTTTCACCCAGATAGCTATAGATTCCTGACTCCGGATTAAACCAGTAAAAATCGGCCCTGCCTTCCCCCACGCGGGAAAGCTCCAGGGTGAAGGGTTCACCCGTATAGGTGTAGAAAAAAGCGAAGCCCTCTCCCGCAAACGCTGCCACACGGCCATATTTTTCCCTTTGGGGATGGGCCAGCAGATGCCCCGCAGCCCTTCCTGAGGTAAAATTCACCGTGCTTATTAATTGGCACAGAACACCCATCTGTCCGGAGCCTTCATGATGGATAGCCTCCTGCCAGGTGTCCCTTGCGCCGTATCGGGGCTGCCCCTTCTCCTTAACATAAAATTGCATCACCGAATTGTCGCCATAGGTATGGCCGCAGGCGCCTTCAAAAACGGACCAATAGGCGTAGCGCCGCACGTCATGAGCCTGCCAGTATGGCTGGGACACATCATGAAGCCCCTGGAGGATCTGCTCGTAGGAAGGCTCTCCGTCAAGAGTGGGACGCTTCACCGAAGCGGCGTAATCCCGCTCCACATATCTCCAGTTGTCCTCCCCAAACCAGCCTTCCTTCTCCGAGTTGTCGTCCCACGCGCCGAGAGAGCCCTGATCATAGCGCCGGTGTCCCGATTGGAACATGTTGAAATCAAGCCAGTCCGCCTCGTTAAACCAAAGAGAGGAGGAGGTTCTGCCAAAGGGATGAAAGCCTATGAGCCTGTCAGGACTGTGCTTTTTAAGAGCGGCGGCAAGCTTCATCCAAACGCCGTAGCCGTCGCTCCCCCTTATGTCTCCGCCCAGAATCCAGACGATATTTTTAAGTGAACCGTAGCGTTGGGCTAAAAAACGGCCATAACTCTCCGCATTCTGTTCGTTGAGATACCCCTGCTTAACCATGGCTCCCCAGCAGGGTAATAGCCCCATATAAAGCCCCTCCTTCTCGGCCATGGCCACAACCGAATCGATATGCTGCCAGAAGCCGCCAGCAAGATCCGGTTTTGCAAAATCGCCGTCTATAAGGGGCTGGCCCAGCCGCGACTCTCTTTGAGGCAGACTGCTTGCATTCCTATTCCCCTGATCGATGCTGTGAACCAGCGAAGCCAGAATAATATTAAAATGCTTGGCTCTGCGGTTTTTGAAGTAGAGCCGGCATTCGTCGACGTTAAGGGACTGGAATAAAAGCCAGGCTGTATCCCCCATCCAGAAAAAAGGCACGCTGCCGTTTACCAGGTACCTTTTGTTTTCAGATACACGCAGTATACCGTTATCCCATGGGCTTACCGTGTTTCCGTTCATTTTATACCTCCATGCTTAAAACTCATCGCGGGAAGAAGCTATTAAAGCCTTATTTCTACTCATCCCTTTAAAGATCCAATCATGACGCCCTTTACAAAATGCTTCTGCACAAAGGGATACAGGCAAATTACCGGCAAGCTCCCGAATACAATAATGGCGTATTTCATGACCTCCACTACCGCAAGGCGCATATTTTGCTCCGCGGTTGCGTTGGCCATCTGCTCAATGGCCGCGGCGCTGGATAGAATATTTCGCAGAACCACCTGCAATGGGAGCTTGGATTCCGACTTTAAATAAATGAAGCCGTCGAAAAACGCGTTCCAATGTCCCACGGCATAAAACAGAACCAATACGGCCAGAATGGACTTGGAAAGAGGCAGAACCAGCCTTAAAAGGACATGGAGATCACTTGCTCCGTCCAGCTCCGCCGCTTCAATCATTTCCTCAGGAATACTGCTTTGGAAAAAGGTTCTGGCAATAATCATATTGTATACCGAAATAGCACCGGGAATGACCATGGCCCAGATTGTATCCAGCATTTTCAGATTACGGATATTAAGATAGGTCGGTATCAACGGGGCGGAGAAAATCATAGTAAATACGAAAAGCCCCATAAGCATATTCCTGCCCACAAAATCCTTTCTGGAAAGGGGATAGGCCGCCATTACCGTCATGACGATATTAATAAAGGTTCCCACCACAGTATAAATAATCGAATTGGAATAACCCATTAAAAGCATTTTTGAGCTGAAAACCTGCGCATAGGCATCCAGAGTAAAGTTTACCGGTAAAAGGAACACACGTCCTGCAATAACGTCGCCGGGCGAGCTCAGGGATTGGGAAACCACATTCAAAATAGGCATGATTGTAACAACGAACGCAAGAAAAAGGAATAAAGCGTTGAAGGAATAAAAGATCTTGTCGGTAAAGCTGTCCTTTAGTTTGGATTTTTTTTCAAGCATCATGCAGCCTCCTTTCTACCACAAGCTGGTTTCATTAAGACGTTTGGATATGGCGTTAACCACCACCAGAAGCAAAAGCGAAACCAGCGACTGGAAAAGGCCGATAGCGGTGGAGTAGCTGTATTGCATGGACTCAAGCCCTATTCGGTAAACATAAGTGGAAATGATGTCCGAGGTTTGTATATTCAGGTTATTCTGCATGACCAATACCTTTTCATAGCCCACGGTCAGCACTCTTCCCGAAGCCATGATAAGAAGAATAACGGCTGTAGGAAGAATACCGGGAAGATCAATGTGCCAGATTCTTTTAACCACGGTTGCCCCGTCCATAATCGCCGCCTCATGGAGCTCCGGAGGCACCGAGGCCAGCGCCGCCAGATAAACCACCGCGCTGTATCCGGTGGCCTGCCACACTCCGGAAAAGACATATATGGTTTTAAACCAGCCCGGACTTCCCATAAACAGAATAGCCTCGCCTCCCAGATTTTTAATAATCTGATTGACCGGACCATTTAAAGATAAAATCTGTGAAAAAATGCCTACAACCAGTACCGTTGAAATGAAATACGGCATATAGGTTACCATTTGCACGGTCTTGCCGAAAAAGCGCTGGCGTACATAGTTAAGTGAAACGGCCAAAACAATCGGCGGAAAAATACCCACGCCAATGCTGTAAAAGGACAAGCCCAGAGTATTCAAAAGAAGCCTTGAAAATTGGGGAGAGGAAAAGAACTTTATAAAATGCTTCATTCCAACCCAGGGGCTGTCTTCTATCCCCTTGCCCAGAAGAAAATCCTTAAAGGCTATCTGAGAACCCCAGATAGGCACATATTTAAATTGAATCAAATACAAAACAGGCAGCAAAATAACAAGATAAAGCTGCCAATGGCGCATGATACCCTTCCACAGAGCGCGGCGCCCTTTCTGACTCCATTTGGCGGCGGGCTTCTTTATTCCGGCCCGTACCGCTGCCGGATGCTCCATATAATCCTCCGTTTCGCCCCTTTCTCGGCAGCCGCCTTTACTGTGCGGGAGAAATAATCTCCGGCACAGTAAGGCCCTATGCCGGTTACAACCGTCAGACCGCCATGTCCGGGGCAATGCGATTTAATAGTGATGTAACTATTCATTAGACATACTTGAATTCAATAAGGCCTAAAGCGCCGAATCCGGCTTTTGTCGGATCCGGCGCTTCCTTGTTAGCCTTCAGACTTTTAACGTGAGCTCTCCTTTAAGAGGCGTCCGTTTGAGTAAGACTCCAGTGGTTATTTGCTTGAAAAGGCGCTTTGGTCATAAGCCTTCTGCAAAAGCTCAAGGTAACGGGGAAGGCCTATGGAATCCAACTGGCTGAGATAAGCATCCCATTCCCTGTCAATATCCATATCACCTGTTACAAAACGCACAAGGCATTCGTTGGCATAATCCATAACGGTGGTTTTAACAAGGGCCATTTCATTGGCATCCTCCGCCGTCTGGTACAGAGAGGGCAAAACTGACTCAAGAGGCTGGCGCACCTTTTCATATTCCAGCGATCCGCGATACATTACAATCTGGCGGCCGTCCAAGGGTGCAACATCCTCTGCGTAAGGATCGGCGTTAGTAGTCATGTTAACCGTGTCGGAGGGAAGGCGAACAAGCCCGGCCAATTGGTTCCAGGTGGCGTTGGCTGTATCCGACCCGGCTATTTTAGTATAGGC
>JAEXPO010000631.1 GCA_023446675.1 Bacillota bacterium
AATGAGCTTGCAGCCCATGCCTTCATGACAACCAATACCGCAGCTGCAGCAGCCATGCTTTCATGGATGCTTATTGAAACAATTAAAAGCGGCAAGCCAACTCTTGTCGGTTCCTCTACCGGTATGGTTATCGGCCTTGTAGCCATAACTCCCGGTGCCGGTTTTGTACCTATTTGGTCAGCTATTATCATTGGTGCTCTTGTTAGCCCCATATGCTATTTCTTCATTACCGTTATTAAGAAAAAATTCGGCTACGACGATGCCCTTGATGTGTTTGGCTGCCATGGTATCGGCGGAATCTGGGGCGGTATAGCAACAGGCCTTTTCACACAGAAATCCATTAACTCCGCAGCTGCCTGGGATGGTCTTGTATTTGGCGACGTAAACCTTTTACTTCGTCAAATTGCAGCCATTGCCATTACCATTGTTGTAGCTGTTGTGGGAACCTTAGTAGCCGCATCCATTGCAAAGGCTCTTACAAAGGGCATTAAGGCAAGCACTAAGGACGAGGAGCTGGGCCTGGATGCCTCCGAACACGGCGAGTCGGCTTATCCTGCCTTTAACGGCATGGATTAATCCCTGTGCCTTTCGTATGCTGTAAAAGCCCATTATAATAAGGAGGACGCCGTCTATAAAAGCCTATTTAAAGGTGACGGCCGTCCATGAAAGGGTTGTATGATTTATGAAAAAAATAGAAGCTTACATCCGGCCGGATAAATTGCAGAATATAAAGGATATGCTCCAGGCTCTTAATCTTAACGGCTTGAGCATCACTCAGGTGATGGGCTGCGGAAATCAAAAGGGCTGGAAGGAATTCGTCAGGGGTTCCGAGGTGGATTATAATTTTCTGCCAAAGCTTAAGCTTGATCTTATCGTAAGCGACGAGCAGGTTGAGGATGTTGTGCAGCATATCATTGATAAAGCCTATACTGGAGAGGTTGGAGACGGAAAGATTTTTATCTCTCACATAGAAGATGCTATACGTATTCGAACAAAGGAAAGAGGCGACAAGGCAATAAAATAAATTAACGTGGCTTAGTTTTTAAGAAGCATCACCCTCCCCGGTAATGAAAAATGCGGGGAGGGTGATGTTTTGTAGCTATTTGTCTAGCAAATCTTGATAAAAAGGGGGATAGATGCCTCCGAGCTTTTGACATACTTATAAATAATAAAAATAAGTAAATGGAACAGCTTTCTACCGGAGTACTTATTTCCAAAAAGACTAAGAGGACAAATCTTTCATGTTTTGATAGAATGGTATAGAGAAAGTCTGGAAATGGTGCGGCTTTAAGGAGACGGACTGGCAGGAAAGGCGCTGGACAAATGTTTGCGCGGTTATTGAAGCACTGGGATAAAGAAGCTTTTGCAAATCAGTTATTGCTTTCATGGAAGGACAGTATCAAAACGGTATGTGCCTTATTGGCGGCAGTTCTTGTATCAGAAGCCCTTTACTTAATGAATCTGGATGCACAAAATACCATTATGGTGTATATTCTTTGCATACTGATTATATCCCGTATAACCGAAGGATATGTGTATGGTGTCATTGGATCTGTAATTTGCGTATTCGCCTATGATTATTTTATCACTGATCCTCGCTTAAAATTCAGTATGATAAAACCGGAGTATCCTATAACCTTTACCATTATGCTTGTGGTCGCTTTTGTAACAAGTACGCTGACCATGCGTATAAAGGCTCAGGCGCAGGTGGCAGTGGAGAGAGAGCGCCGGACAGAGCTGCTTTATGAGCTTAACATAAAGTATCAGGCGGCCAAGGGACTGGACGGAATTATTTCTCTGACCCTGGGACATATTGTAGAGGCTATAAAACGCTCCTGCGTTTTCTATATGGATAATCCTACTATTAATGGAAACGGTCATTTACTTAAGGTCCAATGGGAGGCCGATGCCTCCTATATGCTCAATGAGACTGCCCGCCATGTTACCGGCTGGGTTTATAACAATCATGAGGAAGCCGGAGCAGGAACACTCCGGTTCTCGGATGCAGAGGCCTATTATCTGCCTGTGGAGGCCAGGGGAAAGGTTTTGGGGGTGCTGGGCGTTTCCTGTGCAGGTGGGAAATTGCCAAACCGCAGCGCAAAGGTTACTTTACGTATGCTGGCATCACAGGCTGCTCTGGCCATTGAGCGCCAGCAAATGGAGGAGGAAAGCCAGCGAGTGCTTATGGCTTCCGAAAAGGAGAAAATGAGAAGCAATTTGCTCCGGGCCATATCCCATGATTTAAGAACACCTTTGACAGGTATTCTGGGAGCCAGTTCAGCTATATTGGAGAATTATGACAGCTTCGATAAAATAACATGCCTGAAGCTTATCGGAGATATCCGTGAGGACTCTCAGTGGCTTATCCGCATGGTTGAAAATCTATTGTCCGTAACCCGCATACAGGAAGAAACCATGAAGGTAATAAAAACACCGGAGGTAGCTGAGGAAATTATTATTGAAGCAGCAGGGCGAATTAAAAAAAGATTTCCGGACAGAGAAATTCTGATAGCTATACCGGATGATCTGCTGCTTGTACCCATGGATGGCACGCTTATTTTACAGGTGCTTATCAATCTTCTTGAAAATGCGGCCAAATATTCCATCCCGGACGAACCCATTCATCTGAGCCTCGAAAAACGCAATAATGATGCTATTTTTGAGGTGTCTGACTACGGGCCTTTAAAAGCGAGCGAGGTATGCTGTCAAGAGGACCCCACGGAAAAAAGTCCGGTTTCCGATTCTGTAAGGGGTATGGGTATCGGTCTGTCCATATGCAGGTCCATTGTGAATGCTCACGAAGGGGTGCTGGACTCCCGCCTGAATGGACATGGCGGGATGGTTGTCAGCTTCAGCCTTCCTCTGCCTTAAGCAAGCGGAACAGCATAAGGATGACGGAAAGGAAAGAATAATATGAATAAAGAGTTACAGGTTCTTTTAGTTGAGGATGAAAAAAATATTACTGATTTTATAACAGCTATTTTGAATGCCAACGGCTATAGCGTCATAAAAGCCGGTAATGCCAGGGCTGCTGAACAAATGGCTTCTTCAAAATGCCCGGATCTTATTCTTTTAGACCTTGGACTGCCGGATAAGGACGGAATGAAGGTTTTAAAGGAGATCCGCCAATGGTCGGATACCCCTCTTGTTGTTGTTTCTGCAAGAACTCATGAAAGGGATAAGGTGGAAGCCCTGGATCTTGGTGCCGACGATTATGTTACCAAGCCCTTTGGCACATCGGAGCTTCTTGCAAGAATGCGAACGGCATTGAGGCACCGCCGCAAGGATACGGCAGTGTTTTCCGAGGTGGGGAAGGTAGTATTGGGAGAGTTAATTGTGGATTATGAAAAACGAAGGGTATGGGTTGGCAGCAGGGAAGTACGTCTTACTCCTGTGGAATATAAAATCATTTGCCTTCTTTCACGCTATCCGGGAAAGGTTCTAACACATGATTTTATCATAAAAGAGATCTGGGGGTTCTATAACAGTGAAAACCAGCTTCTTCGTGTTAATATGGCCAATATACGGCGAAAGCTGGAGGACAAACCCACTGAACCCAAATTTATTCTGACCGAATTGGGTGTGGGCTATCGAATGGCCGATCTGCCGTAGCCGACATAAGTTTCATAAAGGTTTTTCCCGATAATCGTTAAGATTTGCAGGATGAGGCAAGCTGCCTTGCACTGGTAATTTTATCATGCTATAATAATTAAAATGCTCGGAAATGATTGAAATAAGCTGAAAATCACAGATCTTAGGGCTTGTTGACAGCCTGGCGGATAAACTATAAAAATGAAATTTATAACCGGCTGCCATACAAGGGAGCAGGTGAGGGGGAGTGGCAGCACCTCCCGGAACAAAGGGGCTCAGTAATGGACTGCCCCTTGTGCTTTTGAAAGGAAGGATGCAAAAATGGGGACAAGTGGTGAAACCCTGGGCAGAATTGCGGATTTGGCGTCTCTTGCCATTGATGAAAAGGACAGGGAGGCCTTTGCCAAGGATTTGGATATGATTATGGGCTATATGGAGCAGCTATCCCTTATCGATACCGGAGATGTCAAGCCCATGGAGCATGTCCTCCCGCTTAGAAATGTTTTAAGAGAAGACCTTCCTGTAAATGAAGATCGCAGGGATGAATTGCTGAAATGTGCGCCTGTATCCGATGACGGATGCTATCTTGTACCAAGCGTGGTGGAATCAATATGAGTATTTGCAGTTTAACGATAAAAGAGACTGGCGACCTGCTGCGACAGAGAAAGATCGGCTCAGAGGAGCTGACAAAGGCCTATCTTGATCGCATCAGGGAGCATGAGGAGCTCAATTGCTACCTTACTGTGAGTGAAGAGGCAGCGCTCAAAATGGCCCGTGAAGCTCAGAGCCGCCTTGATCGCGGTGAAGAGGGTCCTTTTTTGGGCATTCCCATGGGTATTAAGGACAATATGTGTACAGAAGGTGTAAAAACCACCTGTGCTTCAAAAATGCTGGAGAATTTTGTTCCCCCCTATTCCGCTACAGTTGTTAAAAAGCTGTCGGAGCAAGGGGCTGTTCTTCTGGGCAAGCTGAATATGGATGAATTTGCCATGGGCAGCTCCAACGAAAACTCTGCCTTCGGCGTCGTTAAGAATCCCTGGAATAAGGGCTATGTCCCCGGGGGATCAAG
>JAEXPO010000691.1 GCA_023446675.1 Bacillota bacterium
ACTCTTTGGTGAGATGCTTCATTTTAAAACCTCCTGCGCTTTGCTCTTAGTTTATTTTATGTGCCGACGGACTATTCAAGTCAAGATAAAATAACATTACATTTACTTGTATTACATATTTTGCGTCTGATGGTAATATATTCGGTGTTGTTTCTTGAGGCAGGAGGGTGTGATATACTGATGCAGAATGCTTGTGCCCGGCTATACGAAAACGGCCGTTTTTACCGTATTTAGGCCTGCTGCAACCACAGGTTGCGTATTTTCCAGCCCGGATAGCTGGAACGCAACCGGCGTCGAGGCTATTCTAAAGGTATCAAATCAAAGGAGTTCGTAACTATGACGTTAGGTGAAAGATTACAGAAATTGAGAAAAGAAAAGGGCCTTTCCCAGGATCAGCTGGCTGAAGCGTTGAATGTATCCCGCCAGGCTGTTTCAAAATGGGAACGGGATGAGGCTGTCCCTGAAATTGATAAAATTATAAAATTAAGTGAAATTTTTTCTATAAGCATTGACTCCATATTAAAAGAAGAGCCTCAGCCGGTACAGGAGGTTCCCCTGTCAAATCCCGGATACGGGCGGGAGGAACGGCCTTCGGATTCTATTTCACAGCTGTTTGCCTTCCTTAAAAGAAAATGGTACTTAGTGGGCTATGCTGCGGTTGCATGGGGCCTTTGGGATTTGGTTCAGTCCCTGATAGCCCGTCAGGCGCTAAAATCCATGACCGGCTCCATGACCGGTTTTGTAAGTAATTCCGAGGGCGTTTTTCCCTTCGGTGCCGCGCCCTCCGATTTTATTTCCTCCGGAATAAATACGATTTCTCAATATCCCTTAAATGCACTGAGGCTTATTGTTGTTTTGGGCGTAGTCAAAATGGTTATTGGTATTTTTGTTGTTATTTTCGGAAAACGCCATGCAAGAAGATGGGCAGCCAGATGAACAGGCTCTGGCGCTTATAAGCATAAAATGGCTGAGGTGATACCTGAGGGGCGGGAGTCTATTCCGCCCTTTTTGCATGGAAACGGGCTCTGTGCCCTTTTAAGAGCATCAGCCTGAAACCATAAGCGTTTACAATCTGCTTACAATCTGTTGAATAATCGTTTACAGTAAAGAGTGTAAAATAAAGACTGGTATTAAAGGGGGCAGGGGTATGACAAGAAACCGTATTTTAGTGGTGGAGGATGATGAAGCCATCTCGAAGGTCATCCAAAAGAATCTCATCGCGGCAGGCTACGGGGTTACCGCGGAATACGACGGATTGGAGGCAGCCAAAAGGCTGGCGTCCGATAAGGATTTTGATTTAGCCCTCCTGGATATTATGCTCCCCGGCATAGACGGGTTTGAGCTTCTGGGGCATATGAAACGCTGCCGTATTCCGGTAATCTTCCTGACAGCCAAATCGGATCTGGATTCTAAAATTCAGGGTCTGAGGGATGGCGGTGAGGATTATATGGTCAAGCCCTTTGAAATTTATGAGCTCCTTGTGCGTATCGAAAAGGTATTGGAACGAACAGGGAAAATGAAGCAGGTGCTCCAGGCCGGAGGACTTGAAATTAATTTGCTGGAGCGGACTGTCCGTAAAAACGGGGAAGAGATTATTATAAAGCCCATGGAATTTGAGCTTCTGGTAATGCTGGCAAAAAATAAGAATATAGCCCTTTCACGTGAAAGGCTGCTCCATGGCGTATGGGGTGTGGATTATGTGGGGGAGACCCGTACAGTGGATGTACATATCGGTCAGCTGCGTAAAAAGCTGGCTATGGCGGAGCATATTAAAACAGTATCCAAAATGGGCTACCGGCTGGAAGATTAACATAGGAGGTGCGCTATGAGGCTATGGCTCAAAATCGCTCTTGTTGCCATTATCATGGTTACGCTGGCCACAGGCCTGTGCAGCTTTTTCCTTCTTCTCAGCTTTGGAAAAAGTAATTTGGAACGTGCTGTGGAGAGCACTCTGACGGATCAGAAAATGCGGGCGGCATCATGGGCGGCCGCAATGGAAAACAGCCTGGACATAAACCTGCCCCCAACCGCACAACGCAGCCTGGCACGTTATTACATTGAAAAATTTGCAGACAGAAATACAGTGCTTGTCACGGGTTTCGATTTTATTTATAATGCCACGGATATAAATCCCCAAAAGCTTCTTTCCGTAGAAGGCTCAAGTCAGCACTACATAATAAGGGATCTGGAAAGCGGAACCTTTTTAATTGCAGGGAGCAATCTGAAAATAAATGAAATCCCGTATACGCTTTATGTTATGAAAAACATTCACTCTGTTTACTCTGAAATTGAGGAGATGACGAAGCGGTTTGTCCTCATTAATCTGGGGGTCATTGCATTAACAGGAATAGTTACCCTTATTCTTGTCAGGTTTATGCTGCGTCCGGTTTCCACTCTTAAAAAAACAACGGAGCTTCTGGCTGCAGGTAATTACGATAAGCGGGTAAAAATAGCCGAAGAGGACGAGATAGGGGAGCTGGCAACCCATTTTAATACCATGGCGGAGGCTGTTGAAAAGCATGTGGAGAAATTGCGGGAAGAGGCTGAAAAGCGCACTCTTTTTATGTCGGCCCTCACCCATGAATTGAAAACGCCAATAACGGCTATATCAGGCTATGCTCAAACTCTGCTTCATACCAAAATGGAGGAAGAGGAGCGGGAAGAGGCCCTCCTTGTGATAAACGAGGAATGTACCCGGGTGGAACGTTTATCCCAAAAGCTTATGGAGCTTATAGTGCTGAGGCGCCGGGAAAGTATTGTTTTGGAAACGCAGCCGGTAGCAGATCTTTTTGAAACAGTCCGTCGGGCCAGTTCCCAGCTGCTTCTTAAGCAGGGCGTAACTCTTACCCTTTGCAACGGCATGACAAACCTTCCCATGGACAGGGACCTTCTTGTAAGCCTTCTTCTCAATCTTATAGAC
>JAEXPO010000693.1 GCA_023446675.1 Bacillota bacterium
GCTCAAGGAACAAGAGGGCTGTTTTGTTTCCGGTGAAGAACTCAGCCGGGAGCTCAAAATGTCTCGCACAGCGGTCTGGAAAAAAATAGAAAGACTTAAAGGCGAGGGTTATGAAATTGATGCCCAAACCCGGAAAGGCTACAGGCTTAAGCCCCAGGAGCTGCACTATGGAAAAGCCGGTATTCAATCCCTTATTCAAACACAATTTCTGGGTAGGGACCTTCGCTTTTACAGCGAGGTGGATTCTACCAACACCCAGCTTAAAAAGCTTGCTCAGGAAGGTGCACAGGAGGGTCTTGCAGTCATTGCGGACACTCAAACCCAGGGCAAGGGAAGAAGGGGAAGAACCTGGATGTCGTCCCCGGGAAAAGGAATATGGCTGTCGGTGCTTGTACGGCCCCAGCTTCATCCCGCACTAAGCCAGTCCCTTACTTTGGCTGCCGCCGTTGCGGTTTGCCGTGCCCTGGCCCCTTTGAAAATAATGGGACTTGGCATTAAGTGGCCTAATGATATAATGGTTGAAGGGAGAAAGCTCTGCGGTATCTTAACCGAGATGGCCTCAGAGGGCGAAAATGTTTCCTGGGTCATCATCGGTGTGGGTGTTAATGTAAACCACAAAGAGGAGGACTTTCTCCAGGAACTGTCCCATACGGCCACTTCTGTGAAAATGGCTCTGGGAGAAAAGGGCGAACTGGAACGGTGCCATTTGGCCGCAAACCTTTTAAACGAGCTGGAAGCCGTGTACCTGGAATATATCCGCAACGGCCCCGACAGGATGCTGGAGGAATGGCAAAGCTGGTCCAATGTCCTGGGTAAGGACGTTCGGCTTTTATCTCCGGAAGGTGAAACAATAGCCAGGGCACTGGATGTTCTGGAGGATGGACGATTACGGGTCAAAAAGGAAGACGGCTCATTGTACGATGTGGTTTCCGGTGAAATTTCATTGAGGCAGGATTAGGGCATAATTTTATTGCGTCCGGTACATAAAAAGCGTAAGGGGAGCGTATAAGCCCCATTAGGGTAAGAGTTTAGGGAGGTAATTCATGGAACAGCAGCAAAACCCGCAAGCCCAGCAAAATCAGCAAAGCGCGCAGAACGGTCAGGGTACACAGCAGAATGCACCTGCGCAGCAAGCGGTACAAGGGCATCAAAATCAACAGAACCATGCTTCCAGAGGGGGAGAAAGACCCAATTCCAGGGAGCGTCAGAATGACAAGGGAAGGCCTCAGGGCAATGACAGAAGGGGCTATGACCGGAGAAGCGGTGAGCGGGCTTCCGCACAGGCCGGAGATAAAGGTAACAGTGGTGAAAGACGCCCTAACGGGGCAAACAACTCAAATAACGGAAGCGGTGGAAACAATGGTAACAATGAGCGGGCACGCTCGGGGGAAAGAAGCCCTAACAGTGAGCGGCCAAGAAATCATAATCACCAGGAGTTTCGAGGAAACCACAACCGGGGCAGAGATTCTAAGGGAAACGATACAAACCGGGCTGAAAACCAGGGAGGAGCCGTTGCAGCTAAGCCTTCACAGCCTCAGAACCAGGGCCGTTACGGCAGAAACAGCAACAACAATGATAAGACCCCGATCCATGCGGAAAATCTTATAAAGAATATTAAGCCCAGAAGGATTGAAACAGTGGAAGATATCCGCGCCGATATGGAACGCATTGAAAAGGATATCCAATTTGAGCTCAAACAGATAAAAGCCGTTAAATTGGGGCTTTGAAAGGAATTTGAGGCATGCTTTTAACCATCGACGTGGGCAATACCAATATTGCCTTCGGTGTATTCAGCGGAACAGCGCTTTTGGGAAACTGGCGCCTTTCAACCAACAGAGAGCGAACCTCCGATGAAACGGGGATGTTTTTGCTTTCGGTTCTCCAGCATGGAGGCTTTGCAGCCGAGGATATCCATGATGTGATGATGTGTTCTGTTGTGCCTCCTGTCATGCATTCTCTTACCAACGCCATAAAAAAATATCTTAAAAGGACTCCCATTTTAGTGGAACCCGGCATCAAAACCGGTATTAATATCCGTTACGAAAATCCCAGAGAGGTAGGCGCCGATAAAATTGTCAATGCTGTCGGCGCCTTAAAGCTGTACGGCGGTCCGGTTATTATTGTGGACTTTGGTACGGCTACTTCCTTTTGTGCGGTGAATTCCAAGCGGGATTATCTGGGGGGGATCATTTGCCCGGGTATAAAAATTTCGGCTGAAGCGCTTTATGAGAAGGCTTCAAAGCTGCCCCGCATTGAAATTGCCAAGCCCAGGAATATCATTGGGCGTACGGCGGCTGCCAGCATGCAATCCGGCATTGTCCACGGCTTTGTAGGTCAGGCCGACTATATTATCGGTCTTATGAAGCAGGAAATGGGTGAGTCCGGAATTCGGGTTGTAGCCACCGGTGGTATGGCCAAGCTTATTGCCGAGGAATCCTCCGCAATTGAGGAAGTTAAGCCTCTTCTCACACTTGAAGGCCTCAAAGCTGTCTACGACATGAACTTTCCTGTTTCCTAGCAAGGTGCCGGAAAGGAATCATTTCTAAGAGATTTCTATTTACAAAGAGCATTTGAAAGAAATAACGAGCATTTCGAAGAAAATGTTTAAATATTCCGGGTTATTGGCATAATATACATGAAATTCGGCGACTTAAACGTTTGATAATAAAAAGGAAATTGTTTAATATTTATATTAGCACTCAACCCTAGTGAGTGCTAACAAGAAAACAGCCCGTTAGCGGGGAATCATATAAGGAGGGTGACTTATGAACGTAAAACCACTGGCAGACAGAGTTGTCATTAAAATGCTGGAGGCTGAGGAAACCACAAAGAGCGGAATTGTTCTTCCCGGATCGGCGAAGGAAAAGCCCCAGGTTGCCGAGGTCGTTGCAGTTGGCCCCGGAACCGAAGAAGTTAAGATTGAGGTTAAGGTAGGAGACAAGGTGCTCATCAGCAAATATTCCGGCACTGAAGTTAAGCTGGACGGCGAAGAGTACACCATTGTCAAGCAGGGCGACATCCTTGCAGTTGTAGAGTAAAAGGGAGGATTAGAAATGGCTAAGGATATTAAATTTGGTGAAGACGCCAGAAAAGCCCTTGAAAGCGGCGTCAACAAGCTTGCCAATACGGTTAAGATTACACTT
>JAEXPO010000699.1 GCA_023446675.1 Bacillota bacterium
CGACTCCTCCAGCGCACTGGACTATAAAACCGACAGCATGCTTAGAAAAGCGCTTCATCAGAGCTTTTCAAATACCACCACCCTCATTGTGGCCCAGCGCATCAGCTCTATCATGCACGCGGATCGGATTTTATTTATGGACGAGGGGAAAATCATTGGCTACGGAACCCATGAAGAGCTTCTGGATATATGTCCCCTGTACCTGGAAATAGCGAAGGCTCAGCTAGGAGGATGTCATGTCTAGAAATACGGAAAACAAGCCGTCTAAAATGAACTGGAATACCCTCCTGCGTCTGTGGAGGTATATCTACGATTATAAGGGTCTGCTGTTTATGGCCCTGTTTTTAACCCTGTCCAGCAATCTTTTCGCCCTGGTCGGCCCCATGCTCTCGGGCTACGCCATTGACGCCATTGAACCCGGAAAGGGTCTTGTCGTCTTTGAGAAGGTCTTTTATTACTGCGGGCTCATGGTGGTATTTTATGTGCTGTCCTCTGTTCTTTCCTATGCCCTGGCCCTTATCATGATTCAGCTGAGTCAGAAAATTGTATACAAAATGCGCAAGGATGTCTTTGAAAAGCTGGCCAGCCTTCCGGTAGGCTATTTCGATCGCTATCCGGCCGGCGATATCATCAGCCGCATCACCTATGATATAGATACCATTAACACCTCGCTTTCCAATGATCTCATCCAAATCTGCACAAGCATTGTTACTGTGGGCGGCTCCCTTATTATGATGCTATCCATCTCTCCGATTCTTGTGCTTATTTTCGCCGTGACCATACCCATATCCATTTACTTCACAAAGCGGATGACCGGCAAGGTACGCCCTCTTTTCCGCAAGCGCTCAGCCAAGCTGGGAGAGCTCAACGGCTATGTGGAGGAGGTTTTGTCAGGACAAAAAAGCATTAAGGCCTATCACCGTGAGGAGGTTTTTGTCGACCGCTTTGACAAGCGCAACAAGGAAGCGGTGGAAGCCTATTATGATTCGGAATACTACGGCAGTATCGTTATGCCCTTTGTCAATTTTATCAACAACCTGTCCATGTCCCTGGTTAGCGTATTCGGCGCACTCTTGTTTTTATTTGGCCGGATGAGTCTGGGAAGCGTCTCCTCCTTTGTCCTTTATTCAAGAAAATTTTCAGGCCCCATTAATGAAACGGCCAATATTATAAGCGAGCTGCAGTCGGCTTTTGCAGCCGCAGAAAGAGTTTTCAGAATTCTTGATGAAAGCCCCGAGCCCCTGGATAAGGAAGGGGCTCATGTCTATTCGGACGTGGAAGGAAATCTGAGCATGAAGGAGGTTTCCTTCGGCTACACCCCCGACAAGATTATATTGAAAAAGCTGAGCCTCCATGCTCAAAAGGGTAATCTGGTAGCTATTGTGGGGCCTACGGGGGCAGGAAAAACCACCATCATCAACCTGCTTATGCGGTTTTATGATCCCAGCTCAGGGAAAATCGAGCTTGACGGCACCGACTTACGGGATGGTACCCGTGAAAGCCTGCGCCGATCCTATGCCATGGTTTTACAGGATACCTGGCTTTTTCACGGCACACTTTTTGATAATATCGCTTACGGACGGGAGGATGCCACCCGGGAGGAAGTGGTGGCTGCGGCCAAGGCGGCAAAAATACACGGTTATATTGTGAAGCTTCCCCAGGGCTACGATACGGTTTTAAGTGAAGAGGGAATGAATATTTCTCAGGGCCAGAAGCAGCTAATCACCATTGCCCGGGCTATGCTAACCAAGGCTCCCATGCTTATTTTGGATGAAGCAACCTCCAATGTGGATACCCAGACAGAGGTTCGCATTCAGGCCGCCATGCGGAACTTAATGAAGGACAAAACCTGCTTTGTTATAGCCCATCGCTTGTCCACCATACAAAATGCGGATACCATCCTTGTTCTGAAGGACGGGGATATTGTGGAGCAGGGCAGCCATGATGAGCTTTTAACCCTTGGCGGCCTGTATTCGGAGCTCTACTATTCCCAGTTCGAAAATGCCTGATACGTAGTATGCTCAGAATCTTTCGCCCTTCTCCCAAACAGATTAAATCGGTTGCTAAGATATCTCTATTAATGCGGCCTTTAAATGCGATAGCCATATACCCGGTATCTGTGATACAATTAAGGCAGGTGATGTTTATGAAGAGGCTAAAGGTCAAAAATGATTTCATCTTTAAGAAGCTTTTTGGTGAAGCCGAAAATAAAGATATCCTGATTAGCTTTTTAAATGCCGTTTTAGAATTAAGTGATTCAGACAAACTGGATGATATTGAATTAGTGGAAGGAACAGCATTAAAGAAGGATAGTCCCGACGATAAGCTGGGAATACTGGATATCAGGGCTAAAACCGTTCACGGTGAAATTCTGAATATTGAGGTACAGCTCATTAACCAGTACAACATGGATAAACGAACCCTTTTTTACTGGGCCAAGCTCTTTGCGGAGCAGTTGAAGGAAGGGAAACCCTATAACGATTTAAAAAAGACCATCACCATAAATATATTAGATTTTAATTATATTGATACAGAAGAATACAGCACGGCATTTCATTTATGGGAGGATACCGACAGGAACTGCAAACTGACGGATGTTCTTGAAATAAGATTTCTGGAACTGCCAAAATTCAGGAAGAGACAACCGGATTTAAGTAAGCCCCTTGACAGGTGGCTTATATTCATAGAGGATTCGCCGGAGGAGGTGCGAGAAATGGCAAAGAGAGAAGAGCCAGCCATAGCCAGAGCAGAACAGCTTCTGGAACGTTTGGGGAGTTTTGATGAAATCAGAAGGTATTATGAAGCCAGGGAAATGGCTATTCATGATGAAGTTACCCGGCTGACCGGAGCAAGAGCCGAAGGTAAAGCTGAAGGCAGAGCTGAAGGCAGAGCTGAAGGCAGAGCCGAGGGTATTTCAGAGGGAGAAAAAAAGACTGCTTTGCATATAGCACAAAGCCTTCTGGATGTTCTTGATGATAAAGTCATTTCAGAAAAAACAGGCTTGCCTATAGAGGAAGTCACCAAACTTCGGATACAGTAGTAGTAGGATGATAATTAGCTGAGAAAAAGTGTTTTGCATATTTTGCGGAACACTTTTTTTGTTTTTCTTAAGTCATACCTGGATGCTGCCGCATCCATTCCTCCAGGCAAAAATGTAATTAAGAAATCCTCAATCCTAAATGTGCCTAATAATCTACCTGAGAAACAGTTTTTCAGGCAGCAAAAAAAATTTCAAAAATTTTATCGATAATGATTGTTATTATCATATAAATGGAGGTATAATATAAGCAGAGATTAAATTTATCCGATTGAATTGAGTGAAAGCTAATTTGTGCTTTATCATTCAAGATAACCAAGGAGGGTTTTAGATATGAACTACACTTTACCAAATTTACCTTATGCTTATGATGCACTTGAGCCTTATTTTGACAAGGAAACCATGAACATTCACCATACCCGGCATCATCAAACTTATATAACCAATTTAAACGCGGCACTTGAAAAACACCCGGAGCTGACAGAAAAATCGTTAACCGACCTGCTTTCCGATTTGGACGCTGTTCCTGAGGATATCCGCACGGCTGTACGTAATAATGGTGGTGGCCATTATAATCATTCTCTTTTCTGGACCGTCCTGGCGCCTCAAGGGGGAGGCAGTCCTACCGGTCCCGTTTATGAAAAGATTACGGCCAAATTCGGAACCTTGGACAGCTTTAAGGATCTTTTCGAGAAAGCTGCCCTTACCCGATTTGGAAGCGGCTGGGCGTGGCTGGCAGTGGATAAGAACGGAAATTTTGAAGTTCTGTCCTCGGCAAACCAGGATACACCTCTTTCAGAAGGTCTCTATCCCCTCCTTGGCCTGGATGTTTGGGAACACGCCTATTATCTGAAATATCAGAATAAGCGCGCAGACTATATTAAGGCCTGGTGGTCGGTGGTGAAC
>JAEXPO010000019.1 GCA_023446675.1 Bacillota bacterium
AGCTTATCCAGGACAATACCGACTCCGGACAGCTCCCCTTCCTCAAATCCAATTGAAAGAAATACCTCTCTTAGAAGGCTTCTGTCATTAACCTTTACTTTAAAACGTGTAAGGCCCAGCTTCAAAAGCGCCTTGGCCGTGACATGAATAAGCTCTACTTCACAATTGCTTGAAGATGAGCCGATGATATCAATGTCGCATTGAACCAGCTCACGGGAACGGCCCTTTTGAGGGCGCTCCGCCCTGTATACCTTATCTATCTGTATGCATTTGAAGGGTGTCATAAGCTGCTGCCTGTTATTGGCGTAATACCTGCTTAAAGGAAGAGTTAAATCGTAGCGCAGACCCAAATCGGCAAGCCTGTCCATAGCTCCGGAGGAGATTGCCGACTCCAGCTTTTCTCCCCTTTTAAGAATTTTAAAAATCAAATTCAGGTTTTCGCCCCCGTCGCTTTTATCAAGGTTTTCCACATCCTCAACGGCAGGCGTCATTATCCGTTCGAAGCCGTTTTCCTTATAGACAGAGAGGATCACCTCCTGCATATACTCCCTCATGGCAGCCTCCTTTGGCAAATAGTCACTGGTTCCCTTAACCGGATTAATTCGCATAATAAACGCTTCCTTTCATTTAATCTTTTAGCTGGGGTAATTGCCTTAATCGAGTAATTCTTTAATGAGGCTATTTTAAAAATGGCAACAAAAAAAGCCATTAGGTGGTTGTACCCGAATGGCTGAACAGCTGCGTTGTTATACATGCCTATCCATCATCACAGGTACGACCAAAAGCGATCACACCTATGATGAAAGTAATTATCACAGGACGAAATCGCTTAAGTCATGATGATGATGAATAGCACATAAGATTAGGATCATTTGTAAATAAACCCTTTCCTTTAAACCATTAAAAACTTGAAATCATTTTACCACACTTTTTTTCTATAATAAAGGGGCTTCCTTTTTCCTTTGGTTTCTCTCCAGCATCGGGTGAAACAGCTGCTTCGCCCTCCTTCAGAAGGTAGTCCGTGGTTACCTCGAAATACTCACTGATTAGAACAATCTTATCTATTTCGGGAATGGATGTTTCACACTCCCACTTGGACAGGGCCTGCCGCGATACGTTTAAAACAGCAGCAAGCTCCTCCTGTGATATATTTCTTTCTTTTCTAAGCTTTTGTATTTTTTGCCCCAATGTCATATTATGACCTCCTTGTTTCAGTCCTTTCAGTATAGCTAAAGCATTGGTTGCATTCTACCAAACAGACCGCGCAACAGCACACCTGGCAGTTGCATTTTCCTTTAAGGCCGCTCCCTGACTATTTTCTCATGCCAGTCAACGATATAATATAGTATAAATGTATATTTAATCCTTTTATTTTGACTTTGTCCTTTTCAATATTATATAATTAAATTGACAAAAAATTTCTGCCAAAATCTTTAAAAAAGGAAGTGTTATGATGGACGGCAAACCCCGAAGTCCCATGTGTGGCTTCAACCCCCATACTGGAAACATAAGCCCTTTTGTCGGTGTGCCGCAGGGATGGCTGTTCATCGTGCTTATTTGCTGATGTCCTGGCCTCACCGTTTGTGTAGCCGTCCAAAGGGACGGCTTTTTTTGTTGGTATTTATGTTTTCACTGGGGAATCCTAAAAAAGAAAGGAATGATTCCAGTGATTTTCATGAGGAAAAATCGGATCGGAAAGAAAATTGAGAAAAATAAAAACGATACGGAATCCAGGCTCCGCGCCTATGCCTTCCAGGACGTAAAAGCTCTTTTGAAGAACCTCTCCACCTCGGAAAACGGCTTATCGGGGGAAGAAGCTGAAAACCGTCTGGATGAAGCAGGCCCAAACATCATTACTGTAGGCAATAAAAACACCCTGCTCCACCGATTAAGGGAGGCGGTAGTCAATCCCTTTAATCTCATTTTGATTCTCATTGCCATTATTACCTTTTTTACCGATGTGGTTGCCTCGTCTAGGCCGGATTACCTTACGGTTACCATTATCTTTTCATTAGTCCTTGTATCCAGTCTGGTAGCCTTTGTCCAGAGCCAGCGTTCAAATGCAGCCGCTGAAAAGCTATCCAAAATGATATCCAATAAAGCCGATGTCTGGCGGGACGGAAACAGGATTGCCATACCAATGGATCAGGTAGTGCCAGGGGATATAGTCAGTCTTTCCGCAGGCGACATGCTGCCTGCGGATGTTCGCTTTTTGTCCACAAAGGATACGTTTGTTGCCCAGGCCGCCCTCGCAGGCGAGTCCAACCCGGTTGAAAAATTCAGCGATAAGCCCAATAAAGCGGAGGAGTTCACTGGGTTAAACACTATCGGCTTTATGGGAACCAATATTGTAAGCGGCAGCGCCACTGCCGTGGTATTGACAACGGGGAACAGCACCTATCTGGGTTCCATGGCCAAATCCCTGTCGGGGGACAGGGCTAAAACCAGCTTTGAGCGGGGTGTGGATTCGGTCAGCCGGCTTCTGGTTCAAATGATGCTGGTAATGCTTCCGGTTGTTTTTTTAATTAACGGCCTTGCAAAAAGTGACTGGCCCGGCGCGCTGCTTTTTGCCATCAGCATCGCCGTCGGGCTGACCCCGGAGATGCTGCCCGTCATCATGACCTCCACCCTTGCAAAAGGCGCGGTGTCCATGTCCAGGCACAGGGTTATCGTCCGCACCCTTGGCGCGATACAAACCTTCGGTGAAATGGATGTGCTGTGCACCGACAAAACGGGGACCCTGACAGAGGATAAAATTGTTCTTGAAAAATACATGAACCTTCACGGTGAGGATGATCCCCGTATTCTGCGCCATGCCTACCTGAACAGCTTCTTTCAGACAGGTCTTAAGAATTTGATTGATCTGGCCATTATTAACCGGGCTGCGCAGAATGGCCTGGAAGCACTATTGGACAGCTACAGCCGTATTGATGAAATTCCCTTTGATTTTACGCGCAGGCGCATGAGCGTGGTGCTGTCGGATACAAACGGAAAAAGGCAGCTTATTACAAAGGGTGCGGTGGAAGAAATCATGGCCATCTCCTCCTATGTGGAGTTGGGCGGCAACATTCTTCCTATGGATGAAGAAACCCGCCGCATTGCCGGTGCCGTTTACGAAAAGCACAATGCCGAAGGGCTTCGCATGATTGCCGTGGCGCAGAAAAACGAGGTCCCCGGCGGCGGAGCCTTCAGTGTGGCGGATGAAAGGGATATGGTTCTTATCGGGTTTATCGGTTTTCTGGATCCGCCGAAGGAAAGCGCCAAAGCCGCCATACTAGCGCTTCGTGAGCATGGGGTGCGCACCGTTGTCCTGACGGGGGACAGTGAAGGCGTGGCTATAAAGGTCTGCGGGAAAGTAGGCGTTAACACCTCCCGGGTTATCACCGGACGGGACGTGGAGGGGATGGATGATGTGGCTTTGCAAAGGGCTGTAACCGTCTGTGATTTATTTGCCAAGCTGTCCCCGTCTCAAAAAGAGCGGGTTGTAAAAGCCTTCCAGGCACAAGGCCATACCGTGGGCTACATGGGCGACGGCATCAACGATGCTCCGCCCCTTCGCCAGGCGGATGTGGGCATTTCCGTGGACAGCGCGGTGGACATAGCCAAGGAAACGGCGGATATTGTCCTTTTAAAGAAGGATTTGATGGTGCTGGAGGAGGGCGTCGTCGAAGGCCGCCGTACCTTTGGAAACATTATTAAGTACATCAAAATGGCCGCCAGCGGTAATTTTGGAAACATGATCTCTGTTATTGCGGCAAGCCTTTTTCTACCCTTTTTGCCCATGCTTCCGGTACAGATACTGACCCAGAACCTTTTATGCGATTTTTCGCAAATGGGTATTCCCTTTGACAGCGTGGATAAGGAGTACATTCAAAAGCCCCGCAAATGGGAGATGGCTTCCATAAAATCCTTTATGGCCTTTATGGGGCCTTTGAGCTCCGTTTTCGATCTCCTGTGCTTTGCCATCATGTGGTGGGCCTTTGGGGCAAACCGTCCGGAAATGTCGCCCCTGTTCCAGGGAGGCTGGTTCGTTTTTGGCACGGTGTCCCAGGTACTTGTCATACACATGATCCGTACGGCAAAGCTCCCATTTATTAAAAGCAAGCCTTCCCTTCCCCTGTTTTTTTCCACCTTTATCGTCGCCGCGATTACTCTCCTGACAGGCTTTTCAAGCCTGGCTGTGGGCCTGGATATGCGGCAGCTCCCCCTGGCCTTTGCGCCATGGCTTGCAGTCCTTCTGGTAGCCTACCTTATTTGTGTGCAGCTTGTGAAGAAGCTTTATGTGCGCCGCTACGGTGAATGGATGTAAAAGAGGTCTGCTTTATTCCGCCTCCCTTAACCGCTGAGCGATTGTGGCTCTGCTTATAGAGCGGTAGGTTATTTCAGGTGTTATAACGCAAATAGCTAATATGGCAAGGCTCACAAACAGCATTGGGATAACGGGATAGACGAATTCCGCATAGGTTATTCGCTGCCGCAACAGCGCAAAAACCCCATAGTCTATCAGGCTTCCTGCTGTAAAAACGAAAACCAGCGTCAGCACAGCATAGGCAAGCCCTTCTCCCGCTAAAAGCTTTTTTACCTGCTTCCGGCTCATACCAACCGATTCCAGAGTTGTAAGCTCATTCCTTCTTACCATAATACCGACGGACATAACATTTACAAAATTCAGAATGCCAATGAACGCAATAATAAGGGCTATGCCGCCTCCCAGTATAGATAATACCATTTTAGCGCTGTTTAGTGTCTGTAAGGCTTCAATTTTTGAAGTCCGGACAATATCCGGATCACTGCCGCTTAGCTGCTTCAGGATGCTGAGCGCTTCCTGCTCATAACCGTCCGCGACATCAATAGTTACTTCCATTATCAGCGGTTCATCGTAGAGTCTGTTTATGACTGCATTGGAAACAAACAAGGTAGGTGCAAGCCAGGCGCCGCCGATATCTTTAAAAGAAAAAGGAACGAAGCCGCCCAGAGGAAGGCTAAGCTTTTCACTCCCGCTGTTTTCCTGCCAACGGGCTTCACTCCAATACAACGGCGTGAGCGACAACTCCCGAACCGACGAAAACAACGCTTCATTGTCGGTGGCTATAAGCCCAAACTCCCCCCGTTCAAAGGCATCCAGGTCAAGGGGTTTATTCAGAGTTTTATTTATTTCTGTAAGCGCCGGCCTGTCAACACCGACAACAAGCCCGCGGAAGCCTTCAGCAATCTCCTCCTCGGACAAATGAGCAATTAGCTTCTGAGCCTCTAAATCAGCAATATATTGGCCAAAGGCCTCCGGTGTATAGTCCTGGCGCATACTGCACCAAGTCGTAAAGCCTATGTGTTCTAGTCCGGGTAAGGTTTCCAGCTTCTTCATAAAAGCGGAATCAAATTTTTGTTTGGAACCTTCTACGTCCATGTAAACCCGATTTCGAAGTGCAAAATCACTTTTATACATGGCATCAACAAAATGGTCCATACCTGAAACCAGTGTGGTAACGGTTAGAAAGGTTGTTATTCCAAGGAAAAGACTGAGCAGCACCACAAAGCTTCGCTTTTTGTCACGAAACAGATTACGCATAGCCATAACGGAGATTTTTCCGCCAGAGGGCTTATAGCTTCGTTCTGCTTTAGTATGAATTCCCGTAAACTTCTGAGCTTCCACGGGTGATATCTCCCCAGCCTTTTTAGCCGGCTTGAAGGCGCCCAGGAGAGCTGTAACCAAAGCGAAAAAAGCGGCCCCCACATAAATAAGCGGCGAAAAGGACACCACTGCCCCTGTTGAAGCAGCTCCTAATTGATTAATGGAGAACGGAACAACAAGCAATGAAATGAGCAGGGCCAGAATGGCCCCCAGGGGAATACCAATGAGACACAGCCGTACTATCTGCCCAAATACCAGGCGCTTAATTTGCTTCGCCGTGGTTCCCAGTGTTTTAAGAAGTCCGTAAAAGCGCACATCCCGTGAAACGGAAATAAACAAAACATTGTAGATCAAAAGATAGCCTGTAAGAATAAGGAATGCAACTATAGCGGCTATGGCAGCTATTCCTGCGGCCGTTGAAGCTTCGTCCATGGAATAAAGGCTGCTTGCCAAAACGGGCTGATTCTCCCCCAGGCTTAAATCCCCTTTCAGCCGCTCAAGATATTCCATAACCCGGGAAGCGTCATCGAAAAGCAGCGTGGCCGAGCCGTCCTTTTCAACAGTTTTTCCGTATTTATCGGAAAGGGCCTTTGAAACCGAAAAGCTGTCGGCTCTGCCAATAGATTGAACAAGGGTATAGCTTTTGTACCAGCCGCTTAAAATAAACTCTTGATCTATAAGCCTTTCAGGGTTCTCCGTATCCGTATAATAGGTGAGAGGAATTTTCATCCCCAGAGTCGGATTGGTAATCCCCATTTTATTCAGAAGCCCAAGGGAGACCATTATTTCATTTTCTTTTTGAGGATAGTCTCCTGTAATGTCCATAAAGGCAGGGGCACGCAATTTTTCCCATTCTGTTTTGTCAAAGTAATGAAGCGCAAGGCTCATGCTTTTCAGTTCGGGTATAGTAGACTTAACATAAGCCACATTGTTATTGGTTCCGATAATATCTACATAATCCAGCCCTGCAAGCTGTTCCAGCTGATTTGCCGAAGGATGCCCCACGGCTCCATGACCTACAGTGCCCGCGAGGCGTATATCCTGCATTTTCTGGGATTCCACAAGGCTCATGCCAATACTGAAAACCGAACCCAGGAGGAAGGTTGTCAGTGCAATAGCCAGAATAATAAAGAGATTGCGCTTTTTGTTGGTTTTGAGACTGCTCAGGGCAAGGCGTTTAATAATGGCGCCGTTGTTGTTTTTCATTCAGCCACGCCCCTCCTCAAGAATTTTCCCGTCCTCAATATGAATCACCCTGTCCGCCAGCTGGGCTATCTGTTCATTGTGGGTTATCATCATCATGGTTTGATGAAAGGTGGCGGAGGTCATTTTGAGAACACCCAAAACATCCTGGCTGGTTTTGCTGTCCAGATTGCCTGTGGGCTCATCGGCAAGGACTACGGACGGCTTTGTAACCAACGCCCGGGCAATGGCAACCCGCTGCTGCTGGCCTCCGGACAGGTTGCCCGGCAGGCTGTTTTTCTTCTTCTCAAGGCCCAGCAGGCCGATGATTTCTTCAACAAAAGCCCTATCGATTTCATTTCCGTCCAATTCAATTGGCAGAACGATATTGTCATAAACGCTCAATATAGGAACAAGATTGTAATTTTGAAAAACAAAGCCTACCTTGCGTCTACGAAACAGGGTAAGCTGCTCGTCCGACATTTTTGCAAGCTCATGGCCATCCACAAATACTTTTCCTTCCGTCGGCTTGTCCAGGCCGCCCAGCATGTGCAAAAGCGTACTTTTGCCGGATCCGGACATTCCCACAACCGCCACAAACTCCCCTGTCTTAACGGTTATATCCACCCCGTCCAAGGCACGGACAATATTCGGTTCTTTTCCATAGTGCTTCATAAGACCCTCAGTTCGTAACATAGGCATAAGCCCATCCTCCTTTCGATTTAATATCATTTTAAATGACACATCTTACATCCCGCCTACAAAACAGGAATTAGTTCTTACAGTTTTGTAAGAACACCGAAAAGGAGGTAAACACCTTGGGCTTGGAGTCCACCATAATGTAACCGCCCTGTTTTTCAAGAATAAGCTGTGCAAGGTACAAGCCCAGCCCCGAACCCTCCTCCTTGTTCACATTACCGCCCCGGTAAAAGCGCTTGTATATCAGGTTATAGTCGCCTTTCTCAATGCCTGGGCCGTGGTCGGTTATTACGATTTTTGTGTAGAGAGCCAGCCGTTCAAGGGACACCTCAATAGTGCCGTCAGACGGGGAGTATTTTACTGCGTTTTCAAGGATATTGTTAAGCGCCTCTCTGGTCCATTTTCCATCGTGATAGAGGAGGAGGTCTTCAAACGGAGTAACCCTTATGGTTATGTTTTTATTGGAAGCCAGTGCAACAACGCCGCTTATACTGTCGTTTAGAGTCTGACGAATGCCGGCCATTGCCGGAACAAGC
>JAEXPO010000164.1 GCA_023446675.1 Bacillota bacterium
AAATTACACCACCATGAACTTACAATATCTATATACTCTTTCCCCTCAATATCATATAAAAAGATCCCCTTGCCGTGATCGACGACTATTGGAAGAAGTTCCTCATAGTCCTTCATTTGTGAGCACGGATGCCAGATATATTTGAGGTCTTTTTCAACCAGGTTCATTTTAATTACTCCTTAAAAATTCTAAACAACTCATTTTTGTCGATAGCTAATTCCTTTGCATCAGGCTCGACAAGTGAAATAATTGGCAAGCCTGTAATTTCTTCAATCATTTTGATGTTGTCCTTCTGCATTACATTGCCTGTATAGCGGTTTAAGATGATACCTTTGATAACGATGTTTCTCTGCCGCATATATTCGACTGTGAGAACAACTGCGTTGATAGCACCAAGGCCTGCGTCTGCTACAATTAGTGTATCGAGGGCAAGGGCCTTAATGATATCCTCAAGGAAAATGCGGGTGGCAGCGTCATACCGAATGGGACAGACAATACCTCCACTTCCTTCTACCACCGCGTAATCGTATTTTTCAACAACATGAGCAAAATCCGCCTTTACCTTGCCAAGCTCCACAGGGTTTCCTTCAAGCCTTGAAGCGAGATGCGGGGAAACCGCATTTTTATAAAGATAAGATAAAAGCGTTTCCGGTTCCTGGCCTATATTGGCAACCGAGTTGACGTATCCTGCATCGCTCCCGGCAATAGTGGAAGCACCGCTGAGAGCGGCCTTGTAATATCCTGTGTTCATGCCAAGCTCACGCATTTTTTTTATCATAAGCGCTGTAACATAGGTTTTGCCTGTATCTGTACCGGTTGCCGTAATAAAAATGCCTTTAGGCATTTTGCCGCACCACCTTATATCCAAGCTCATGCAGCATTTGCATATCTGTTGCGATGGAAATTCCTGTGGTTGTCAGCATGTCGCCGGAGATAGCCGCGTTTGCACCGGAAATGAAACACGCTCTTCCCTTGTCCGGCAGAAGGCCGCGTCCGCCCGCAAGACGAATCGAGGCTTCTGGAAGCAAAAACCGGTAGACCGCAACAATGCGGCACATAGCGTCATTTGTCAGACAGGAATTATTTTCGCAAGGCGTTCCAGGTATAGGGTTAAGCATATTAACCGGAACGGATTGCACCCCAAGATCTCTTAGTGTCAGTGCCATATCAATACGGTCTTCCGGAGCTTCACCCAGCTCCATAATGCCGCCGCTGCAAACGTTAAGTCCGACGTTCCGGGCAGAGCGGATAGCAGCGATTTTATCCTCGTAGCTATGTGTCGTGCAGATCCTTGGAAAGTATCTGCGCGAGGTTTCCAGATTATTATGTACACGGGTGACACCGGATTCCTTAAGCCTATGAAATTGTTTTTCATTCAGAAGTCCCAGAGAAGTGCAGATAGCAAATTCAGTCTGTTTTCTGATTTTTTGTACGCTTTCACAGACGGCGTCAAGTTCTTCATCATTCAGTGTCTTTCCGGAGGTCACGATGGAAAATCGCAGAACGCCGCTTTTATCATTGTATTTAGCCTGTTTCAAAATATCATCCGTACTTAAAAGAGGATAGGTCTCAATATTTGTAAGATAATAGGCCGACTGGGCACAGTATTTGCAATCCTCCGTGCAGCGTCCGCTTTTTCCGTTGATAATCGTACAAAGGTCGAATGTGGAGCCGCAGAAATGCATTCTAATTTCATTTGCGGCTTTGCACAGCTCCTCCAATGGAGCATCATAAAGCATCAGTGCTTCTTCTTTGGTAATTGAATAACCTTCAAGTACCTTTTTCTTTAATTTTATAATGTTATCCAAAGCGCACCTCCCATTGATTTTTGCTTAAAACAGGAAACAGTCTTTTAGCCAATATCGCAGCCAGAATACAAAGTGCGACATCTCCGGGAACCGCAAGAATGAAACAGTAAAGAAACAGAGGCCACAGTCCGATTCCTGTACCCAGATAAAAGTTACTTATCAGCCAATAGTAGGCCATACCAAAAAAATAAACAATAATGAGTCCCGTAAGGTTTGCTGTAATAAGTCGTTTATACGATGGGGAGGGAGATTTATTTGCAATTATGCCTGTAATGAAAGCTCCGGCACAAAAGCCGATAATATATCCGAAGCTTGGTTTGAGTATGTATGCTAAGCCTCCTCCTTCAGCAAATACAGGAAGCCCCATAAGACCAAGAGCAGTATATAAAATGACACTGATCGAGCCAAGCTTCCCGCCAAGCAGAAGTCCTGCCAGCGTGGTGAAAAGAAACTGTAATGTAAAGGGAATGATTGGAACAGGGATGCGGATAAATGCCCCTATTGCGGTAAGCGCCGTGAACATACCGCATAGTATCATGGATTTTGTATGGAGGTGTTTATTCATAATAACCAGTCTCCTTTGCAGCTAAAATTTTTAACTGTTATAGAAATAATGTCCTGGGATTTGTAACATGTAGAATTATAGTAATAAAAAAACCAATTGTCAACCATGCGTTTAAATAGGTTTACAATTGGGAATCATATTAGATAATGGCTCTGCGATTTTTATAATGTAATTCATATTGACAGTTCCGGATGAACGAGATACAATGCAAGTGTTCACTTGCATAGGGAGTCGCATAAATTACGCGATCCTCCGATTTATGAGGACTTCATACCCTATGTTATGAAAATCCCTGATGCGTTTCTACGGCCTTTGGTATTCTATTTTGAATCCTTCTTCCTAAGGTTTCATTTTTTGAAGGCTTTTTCAGGTGATCAGCTATCAGGGTTTAGCAGATGGTGCATTTGCATGTCGTGGAAATGGAGGCAATAATATGGACATAACAGGTGCGGAGCTTTTGGTTAAAGCACTAAAACAAGAGAAGGTAGATATCCTGTTTGGGTATCCGGGCGGCCAGGCAATCGATCTGTTTAACGCCCTATATGGACAAAAGGAGATTGAAGTTATTCTGCCGCGCCATGAACAGGGTTTGATTCACGCTGCTGACGGATACGCCCGTTCCACGGGAAAGGTCGGCGTTTGCCTGGTTACAAGCGGGCCGGGAGCAACCAACCTGGTTACCGGTATTGCTACGGCCAATTATGACAGCGTTCCGCTTGTCTGCTTTACCGGTCAGGTGGCCACAAATCTTATTGGAAACGACGCGTTTCAAGAGGTTGATATCGTTGGGATTGCAAGAAATATCAGCAAATATGCGGTTACCGTCCGAAGCCGTCAGGATTTAGGAAGAATTATTAAACAGGCTTTTTATATTGCAAAAACCGGGAAGCCGGGTGTTGTTGTAGTGGATCTGCCAAAGGATATTCAGCGTGCCTATGGAGATGATACATATCCGGAAAACGTTGAAATCAGGGGATATAAGCCGAACAATACCGTTCATGAAGGACAAATCAAAAAGGCGATTGGCGTACTGGAAAAGGCAAAAAGGCCCTTGTTCCTGATTGGGGGCGGAGTCAATATCGCAAAGGCCGGTAAAGAAATGCGGCAGCTTGCGGAACTGACCGGAAGCCCAGTTGTAACAACCATTATGGGAAAAGGGGCCATTCCGACAAGTCATCCGCTTTATATCGGAAATATCGGGATTCATGCCAGTTATGCCGCAAACCGGGCTGTCAGTGAATGCGACGTGTTATTTTCCATCGGAACGCGTTTCAATGACAGGATAACAGGGAAAACGGATACCTTTGCAAAAAACGCAGCTCTGATCCATATTGATATAGACCCTGCCTCAATTTCACGAAATATTGCAGTTGATATCCCCATCGTAGCGGATGCAAAGAAAGCGATCGAGATGCTGCTTATGAGAGTAAAATGTATAGAATGTGATGCTTGGCTGAAACAGATCAACGAATGGAGGGAAGCCATCCCGCTCACAATGAAGA
>JAEXPO010000179.1 GCA_023446675.1 Bacillota bacterium
ATTAATAAGACATTATAAAGGGAGGCAGTTGCTTGAGGACATGTAATAAATTACTTTGATATAGACTTTTTATCAAAATAAAATGGTTTTAGCAACCTATATTTTTAAATTCGGAGCTTAATTTTTCGGTCACCTTATCCTACTGATTTCAGGAGCATTTCTCAATAGGGCATTTCTTATAATCGTGCTGCAAGAGCACTTTTTAAAAACCTCATAGTCGGGTTTATCTAGAGATCATTTTCATGCGGGAGCCGTGCCCAATCTGATTTGATTTTAACTCCATCCTATGATAAAATATTTTCACATTTGTAAACTGCTTACAATAGCCGCTCTATTACCTTCATCTTCTTCTGCAAGCTGCGTTCTGTAATCTGTAATCTGTAATCTGTAATCTGTAATCTATGAGCTATATTAAATGGAATAGCAAATAGGCTTTGGAGGCTAACAAATGAAAAGAAAAGTATGGGGGCTTGCAGTCCTGCTTTGCCTGTTATTGAGTGCATGCTCAGGAAACCAAGCCCAGAATGAACCAATGAACACACCTTCAAATACACCCTCCCAGGACAGCGTGTCCATGCCGCCTGAGGAGCCTGCCTTCTCCCTTGCCCCATCAACGAATGAACCGGAAACAAAAGAGACCCATTTACCTGAGCCTGTTGCCAGGATACATAACGGCATTACGGTGAAAATCGATCCGGCTATTGAACTACTCTCCATTGTTCAGTATCTGAGCGGCTACGATGATGCCTTGGGGCTTCTGACCGATCTTGAATTCCAATACAAGGATGAAATAGACGCATACTTTTCCGGCTATAGCGGGCATGCGGCCGTCGCCTTTGTAAACGATAATATGGAAAAGGGCTTTGCTTTTAATGTACCGCCTGGAATTTTGTTCTACATGGGAGAGGACTTCTCTTTTGACAAACAGGGTTACGAGGAATCCTACCTGGCAAAGCAGGCAGACATTGATGTGGAATACTATATTGAAGCATTACGTTCCTTTTACGATGCTACCGATTTTAAAACCTTTTTTGAAAGCCATCTTAATTATTACAACACTCTCATTGACAATACAATAAAAGCTATGCCCAAATGGAATATGATTGAAGTAATGGAAGCCTTCTATGGCAGAAAAATGGGCAGCTATAACCTCGTTCTTGTATCTCTTTTTCATTCCGGAGGCTATGGGGCAAACACGCCGGGAACAGAGAACCCTAATATCTACTCCATCCTCGGGTCGTTAGAGGCAAGCGGGGAAACTGTCAGCTTTGGCAGCACGGATATCTTTTCACGGCTTGTGCTTCATGAATTCGGCCATTCCTTTATAAGGATAAGCGAGGCGGAAAAGGAATATCCCCAAATTACACAGGCTCTTAAGGAAAGCGCAAGCCTCATGGAGCCTATAGAGGAGCAGATGAAAAGCTCGGCCTATCCTACCTGGGATTATGCCTGTGAAGAACTTGTGCTGCGTGCTGCTGTTATCCGGCAGCTATTTGATAATCAAGGCTTTAATACCCTTTCTCTTCTGGAATATGAGCGCAAAGAAGGCTTTATTTATATTTATACCGTATACAACGGTCTGGATGAATACATTGAAAACAGAAGCAATTACCCTGACTTTAACGATTTTATCCCCACTCTCCTTCAGGATTTGGCGGAAACACATCAGTAAGCCGCTCCATATTAATTAAATACCGATACCGCCTTGTCAGACATGCGGAAAATCAGATCGGCCATTTCAAAGCTGGACATATTAAAATCCGATTCTATCCATCTCTTAATCATACTGAGGCAGCCCATAATGAGATAATCATAAACATAGCCCAACACCGGCTCGGAGCATCCGGGTGACAGCTTAATCTGCAAATTTCCAAGAGACTTTTCAATAAACTGAGCCTGAAAGGCCAGGTTTTCCTGGCGGCAAAGGAGGGTTTCAAATATGTCGGCATTCTTTTCAATGTAAGAAAGCAGGGATTCCAGGTACTGAATGCTGTGGGTATTGGAATCAATCTTCCCCAGGTGCTCCTGAATATTCAGCACCAGCTCTTCTTCAATGGCATTGAGCAGTGCGTATTGATCCGTATAGTAAAGGTAAAAGGTTGATCGGTTAATTTCAGCGTTCTGACACAGCTCCTTAATGGTTATTTTATTAACAGGCTTTGAGTGCATAAGCTCTATCAGACTGTTTTTCAACAATGTTTTCGTCAACTTCACCCTCTGATTTTCCCCACCTGCCACGCCAATCCCCTCCTGCCCTTCTCTTCATTTCTTTGCTTTATCATTTCATTTTTCCCGTACACCTTTTAACCCAAATCCATCGGCATACTGGTTAATTTCGTCTCATATGTTGTGTGACCGACAAAGCATTAAGATATGTCGGATACACAACGTTATAAAAACTACTGATGGTTGTATTACCGACACCGTGTCTGTATTCTATACCTGTAAGGCTCAAGAGTCAACAGCATAAGAGGATTTAAAGGAATAAAGGACAGGTGAACATAAATGAAAAAGCAACGTTTATTTCTAACCGGGGCAACAGGCGGAATGGGTTTTATGGTGCTCCAGGAATTAATTAAGAATACAGACCTTCACGATATCACGCTTTTGGCCCTAGATACGGCGAAGGACAGGGAGAAGCTGAAAGCCTTTGACAAGGCTGACGGCATCAAAATTCACTGGGGTGATCTCACCCGCTATGAGGATGTGGCCTCCTGTGTCCATGAGGCCGACATTATCCTTCATGTGGCCGCTCTGGTGTCTCCCGCTGCCGATTACCAGCCCCGGCTTGCCATGAAAATAAACTACGGCTCCATGCGTCATATCTTAAAAGCCATTAAGGATCAAAACCGTGAGGACAAGGTCAAGGTGGTCAGCATAGGTACCGTGGCCGAGACAGGCGACCGCATGCCCCCCATTCATTGGGGCCGGGTGGGTGATCCCATAAAGCCCAGTCTGTTTGATTATTATGCCGTCTCAAAAATTGCGGCGGAAAGGCTACTTGTGGAATCCGGCTTAAAATACTGGGTAAGCCTTCGACAGACAGGCATCATGGGCCCGGCGATGAGTAAAATCAGCGATGCCATTATGTTTCATAACTGCCTGGACAATGTGCTGGAGTATGTATCGGACAGGGATTCGGGAAGGCTTCTGGGCAACCTGTGCCGCCTGGAGCACGCAGGTGAACTGCTGGAAACCTTCTGGGGGCATATCTACAATATCGGCGGGGGCAAAAGCTGCCGTGTGGACACCTATACCATGTTCAAGCACCTTTATGGAGCAATTGGCATTAAGGATTTGAAGCATGTCCTTGATCCCAGATGGTTTGCCACCCGCAACTTTCACGGCCAGTACTATCTGGATTCCGACAAGCTGGAGAACTATCTTCATTTCAGGCAGGATTCCATGCAGTACTTTTACAATTCTTATCTTGAAACGCTGGGTTCAAAAGCGACGCTGTCCAAAATCATCTGCAGGCTGCCCGGAGGCCAGAGGCTTATGGGAAAGCTCATGAAGGACTTGTTCTTAAAGCAGGGCCGGACAGAGCATGGCACCGTACGTTTTATAGAAGAGAATATGGAGGAGCATATTGCAGCCTACTGGGGAAGCAAAAAAGCCTGGGAAAGCATTCCAGACGACATGAACCACTTTAAGCACTTTACGGATTGGGATAAGGCTGTGGTACTTGATCACGGCTATAATGAAAAAATGTCGGAGAGCGATCTTAGCCTTGAGGATATGAAAAAGGCGGCGGCCTTTCGGGGCGGAGAATGCCAGTCCGGCACCATGAAAAAAGGTGACTGGACCGGTAAGCTGACCTTTCAATGTGCCTTCGGACATAAATTCGGTGCCAGCCCCCGGTTAGTTCTTGAGGGTGGGCACTGGTGTCCTGTTTGCGAGCGAACAAGCTGGAATTACGGGGCTCGGGCAAAAATCGATCCCTTTTTTGCTCAGATTTGGAACCCGCTGCATGATGAAGATGAACGTCACTGGGAGATAAAAAAAATGGTCTCCGAGCTGGATGTGTGATCCTTCCTTCTTCTTTAGCCAAGGTTTTTCAAAATCTCGTGATAGCGGGCAGTTGCAAGCCTGCTCGGCTCTCCCTGCTTGCAGAAGTACAGCCCGGCAAGCTTCCGGTTGGTTCGCTTAACCACAATTCGAAAGGAAGAGCTTTTGCTTCCCCGGGGCGATACAGTCCTGATAGCCGGCGACAAGGTTGTGGCCATTGCTCAGAATTCCTATCTGCAAAACCTGGCCGACATTTTTGGAGCAGGAAGATAATGAAAAGCCGGTAACTCCTCGGGAGCTTCCGGCTTACTTTTTGGGGCGCAAAAATTGTATACCTGGCTGCAATCCATCCACCAAAGGAGAGACCGCCTATATATATTATTAATTTTCAAATTGTCGATAACCTCATTCAACCATTTTTCTAAATCCGAAGGTGACACCAGAGGCTTTTCGACGATAGATTTTCCTGCTTGCCCAATAATATCAGGGGTTATCACCCTAAAGTTTTTTGATAAGTTATCTATATTGGGATACCAAAGGGTTGAGCTGCTGGACATTCAATGAAGTAATAATAAAACCGGTTGATTGCTGTCACCCATTTCGTGTATCCACGTTTTCAATAGAGCTTCTTTTGTCTC